>JBIIIA010000197.1:0-6206 GCA_044235195.1 Thermoflexales bacterium | reverse complement strand
TTCCCACGCTGTGGCGACGATCGGCATGGCGACGGTGACGTTGATCGGCGCCTTGTCTCCCGTAACGCAGGCGTGGGTCGCGAAGCACATCATCGACGGCGTCTCGGCAGCGATGCAGAGCGGTGCTTTTCGCGACGCCGGCCTGTGGGCGGCGATTCAGCCGGTGCTGCCGTGGCTGGTGGCAGAACTGCTCATCGTGACTGTGAGCGCCGTGTCCGCGCAGCTGCGTACACTTTTCGAGCATCTTCTGAACTCGAGGATGTCGTATTCGCTCAATACGACCCTGATGCGCAAGGCGCTCGAGATGGATCTGGAGTATTTCGAAGACGCTTCGTTTTACGACTTGCTTCAGAACGCCCGGCAGGAAGCGGATCGGCGCGTGCTGATGATTCTGAATACTTCATTCATGATTATTCAGAACACGATTCAACTGGCTTCTTTTGCCGCAGTGCTTCTGCTTTTTAGTCCGTTGCTGACGGCGGTCATTTTCGGGGCCAGTTTGCCGCTGTTCTTCGTGCAGAATCGTTTCAGCAGCCTGCATTTTCGACTGCTGACATGGCGAGTGCCTGAAACGAGGCGCATGCACTACTACGAAAATTTGGTCACGCATCGCGATTCGATCAAAGAAATTAAGCTGTTCGGCCTCGGTGATCTGCTTCTCAAGCGCTACGACGAAACGTTCTGGAAATTCTTCGGTGAGGACATGAAGCTCGCCCAGCAACGCAGCGTCGCCAGCCTGATTTTCGGTTTGTTGGCCACGGCGACCTTCTATGGTGCATACGCCTGGGTGGTCTGGCGCACGGTGTCGGGCGGCGCCACTCTCGGCGACATGGCTTTGTATTTGTCGCTCTTTCAGCAGAGTCAGGGTGCATTTATCAGCCTGCTGCGTCAGATAACCAACCTGTACGAAAGCTCGCTGTTCATGTCCAACTACTATCAGTATCTAGATCTTAAGCCGCGCATGCCCGTCGCCCGTCGTCCGCGCACGGTGAAAGAAGGGCCGCACGAAATCGAGTTTCGCGATGTCTCGTTTCGTTACCCGGGCATGCAGGAATGGGTGCTGCGCAATATCTCCTTGAAAATTCGGGACGGTGAAAAAATTGCGCTCGTCGGCCAAAACGGGGCCGGCAAGACGACGTTCATCAAGCTGTTGACGCGGCTTTACGATCCCACCGAAGGATCGATTCTGCTCGACGGCGTCGATCTGCGCGAATACGACCCGGCGTCACTGCGTCGCACGATCGGCGTGATCTTTCAGGATTTCGTGCGCTATCAGGCGAGTGCGGCGGAGAACGTCGCGTTCGGTGACGTGGAGAAAATCGACGATCGTCAGCGAATTCTGAATGCTATCGAAAAGGGCGGCGCCGACGACGTCATCTCCGAATTTTCCGAAGGCATCGACACGCTGCTGGGCACCTGGGTGCATTCGGGCCGAGAGCTTTCCGGCGGCCAATGGCAGAAAATCGCGCTGTCGCGCGCCTTCATGCGCGATTCGGCGATCCTGGTGCTCGATGAACCGACGAGTGCGCTCGATGCGGCGCGCGAATACGAAATCTTCCAGCGCTTTCGTGAACTGACGGCCGGCCGAATCGTGCTGCTGATCAGCCATCGCTTCAGCACCGTGCGCATGGCCGATCGCATCGCGGTGATCGAGAACGGCGAGCTGACCGAACTCGGCTCGCACGCCGAGTTGCTGGCGCGCGACGGCGTGTACGCCAGGCTGTTTCACATGCAGGCCGAGGGCTATCGATAAACCGGTTCGCTATAATTTCGCGCCGTGTGGATGGATATTCGTTCTGTGACGCTCGCCGGGCGCAGTGTGCGCCTGGAGCCGCTGCAGACATCGTTCGCTGAGGAACTATTTCCGCATGCCGATGAGCCCGAGATCTGGCGCTTCATGCCGTACGGTGAGGTGTCGTCGGTCGATGCGCTGCGTGCGGTGATCGTCGACCTGCTCGGCCGCCAGGCGAAGGGCACGGACTTGTGCTTCGTGACCATTGCGCAGTCGAGCGGTCGGCCGATCGGCATGACGCGCTTCATGAACATCGACCGCGCCAATCGCGGGCTCGAAATCGGCGGCACCTGGCTCGGCCGGGCGCATCGTCGCACGCCGGCCAATACGGAAGCCAAGTACCTCATGCTGCGTCATGCGTTCGAGGCATGCGGCTGCATCCGCGTGCAAATCCGCACCGATGTGCGCAACGAGCGCTCGCAGCGCGCGGTGGAGCGGCTGGGCTTCGTGCGCGAGGGCGTGCTGCGCAAGAACATGATCATGCCCGATGGTCATCATCGCTCGTCGGTGTTCTATTCGGTCATCGACGACGAGTGGCCCTCGATCCGCACGCGGCTCGAATCCATGCTCGCGCCGCGCAACGAAGGTTCGTCCGCGGTGTTGACGCAGTAGCGTGCAACGCGCGAATCAGAGAAAACGTCGAACAGCGCGCTCATCGCGCGCCCATTCATCAAAGAGGAAACACAACATGCGAATCGGAATTCTCACCGGCGGCGGGGACGTCCCCGGCCTCAACCCGGCGATCAAGGCGGCGGTTCTGCGCCTGACCGAGGCCGGACACGAAATGGTCGGCATCCGCCGCGGATGGGGCGGCCTGCTGAACTTCAACATGGACGACGAGAAGAGCATCGAGACGTTCACGCTGCCGCTCGATCCGCTCGTCGTGCGCACGATCGACCGCACCGGCGGCACGTTTCTGCACACCAGCCGCACCAACCCGGCCAACGTCAAGCCCAAGGACGTGCCGGCGTTTCTGAAGCACACCACGGTGTTCGGCGAAGGGTTCGCCGATCGCTACGACTTCACGCAGCACACCATCAGCGTGCTGAAGTATCTGCGCATCGATGCGCTGATCGCCATCGGCGGCGACGACACGCTGAGCTATGCGCTGCGCCTGCATCGCGAGGGCTTCCCGATCGTGGCCATCCCCAAGACGATGGACAACGACGTGCGCGGCACCGACTACTGCATCGGCTTCAGCACCGCCGTCACGCGCTCGCTCGAGTTCATTCACAACATGCGCACGTGCACCGGCAGCCACGAGCGCGTCGCCGTCATCGAGCTCTTCGGCCGCAACAGCGGCGAGACGTCGCTGATCTCGGGCTACCTCGGACAGGTCGATCGCGTGCTGATCAGCGAAGTGCCATTCGACATCGACCGCGTGTGCGACCTGATCGCGAAGGACAAGCGCGACAACCCGAGCCAGTACGCCATGCTCACGATTTCCGAAGGCGCCGTGCCGAAGGGCGGCAGCGTGATCGAGAGCGGCGAGGCCGATGCGTACGGCCATCGCAAGCTCGGCGGCGTCGGCGAGTACGTCGGCGACATGATCAAGAAGTTGACCGGCGAGAACATCATGTACCAGAACGTGGCGTACCTGATGCGCTCCGGCCCGCCGGACGCGATGGACATGATGGTCGGCACCAACTACGGCACGCTGGCGGCCGACCTGCTGATGGCCGGCCAGTACGGCCGCATGGTGGCGCTGGTGGGCGGCAAGTACACCTCGTCGCCGCTCGATGAAGTCGGCGGCGGCGCGCGCCCGCTCGACGTCTCCGAACTGTACGACCCCGAGCAGTACCGCCCGCGCATCAAGAACGTGGCCGGCAAGCCGATGTTCCTTTATTAGGGGATAGTGGATAGTAGATAGTGGATAGAAGCTTGCGAAACATCTATATTCGCAAATTTTCTATCCGCTATCTGCTATCCACTATTTACTGCCTTCAGAACGCCGTCGGCGGCTGATATTCGCCGTAGACGGTGCGCAGCACGCGGCCGATCTCGCCGACGGTGACGCCCGCCTCGATGGCGGCGACGAGCACCGGGACGAGGTTGGCGCTGCTGCGCGCCGCGGCGTCGAGCTGCGCCATCATCTGCTGCGCGCGCGCGGCGTCGCGTTCGGCGCGCCAGCGCTGCAGCCGTTCGACCTGGCGGCGCTCCACCGCCGGGTCGACGCGGAATCGCCCGGCGTTCGCGTCGTCCGCCGATCCTTCGGTGAAATCGTTGACGCCGACGACGATGCGCTGCTTTTCTTCGACTTCACGCTGATAGCGATAGGCGCTGTCGGCGATCTGCGCCTGCATCCAGCCCATTTCGATGGCTGCGACCGCGCCGCCGAGCTCGTCGATTTTCGCGATCAGCGCTGCCGCGCGCGATTCGATTTCGTCGGTGAGGTGCTCCACCACGTGCGAGCCGGCCAGCGGATCGACGGTGTCGGTGACGCCGCTCTCGTGGGCGATGATCTGCTGCGTGCGCAGCGCCACGCGCACCGCTTCTTCGGTGGGAAGCTGCAGGGCCTCGTCCATGCCGTTGGTGTGCAGGCTTTGCGTGCCGCCGAGCACCGCAGCGAGCGCCTGCAGCGTGACGCGCACGACGTTGTTCATCGGCTGCTGCGCGGTGAGCGTGCTGCCGCCGGTCTGCGTGTGGAAGCGCAGCATGCAGCTGCGCGGGTCCTTGGCTGCGAAGCGCTCGCGCATGATCTTCGCCCATAGCCGGCGCGCGGCGCGGAACTTGGCCACTTCCTCGAGAAAGTTGTTGTGCGCGTTGAAGAAGAACGCCAGCTGGCCGGCGAACTCATCGACGCCCAGCCCGGCCGCCAGCGCCGCCTGCACGTAGGCGATGGCGTTGGCCAGCGTGAAGGCCACTTCCTGCACGGCGGTGCTGCCGGCTTCGCGAATGTGATAGCCGCTGATGCTGATGGTGTTCCACTGCGGCACTTCGTCTTTGCAGAACGCGAATAGATCGGTCACCAGTCGCATCGACGGCTTGGGCGGGAACACGTACAGGCCGCGCGCGGCATATTCCTTCAGGATGTCGTTCTGCACCGTGCCGCGCAGCGCGCGCGCGGCCACGCCCTGTTCCTTCGCCACGGCAATGTACAGCGCCAGCAGCACTGCGGCCGGCGCGTTGATCGTCATCGACGTGCTGATCTTGTCGAGCGGGATGTCTCGAAAAAGTTCGCGCGCGTCCGCCAGCGTGCTAACGCTGACGCCGGTCTTGCCGACTTCGCCGGACGCCAGCGGGTCGTCGGCGTCCATGCACAGCTGCGTGGGAAGGTCGAAGGCGACGGAGATGCCGGTCTGTCCCTGGGCCAGCAGGTAGCGATAGCGCGCGTTGGATTCCTCGGCCGAGGCGTAGCCGGCGTACTGGCGCATCGTCCACAGGCGCGAGCGGTACATCGTGGGATGCACGCCGTGCGTGAACGGATATTCGCCGGCGAATTCGCCGTCGTCGGGGCCGTGCTGCACGTCGAGCGGAATGCCCGACGGCGTTTCGAAGCGGGCGCGGCGCTCGGGCGCGCGCTTGAGCGAGGGGCGGAGCGTGTCGCGCTCCCAGTCGGTGCGTGTCATGGTTTACCAGTCCTTCAACACCGCGGCGGCGAATGCGGTGCGTTCGACGAGGCTGTCGAGCAGGATGTGCTCGTGCGGCGCATGCAGGCCGTCGCCGACGGCGCCGAGGCCGTCCATCGTCGGGGCGATGTTGCAGGTGAACGAGGCGTCGCTGCCGGCGCCGGACGCGCCGTGCGTGAGCGCCAGGCCGGTGGTGGCGGCGATGGCGGTCATGCGCTCGAGGATGGCCAGTCGTTCGGCGTTGCACTCCATGGCCGGCCGATCGAAGCCGCCCTCGAGTTCGAGCCGCGCGCCGGGCAGGGCCGGGCGCAGGCCGCGAATCGCCGCGGTCATGCGGTCGACGTCGTGCTGGTACGTGGCGCGCGCGTCGATGGTGAGTTCGGCGTAGTCGGGGATGACGTTCGACGCCGTGCCGCCGCGGATCATACCGACGGTCGTGGCGGTGCCGGCGGCGTAGTCCGTGAGGCTCTGGATGGCCGGAATGTGATGCGCCAGTTCCCAGATGGCGTTGACGCCGAGCTCGTGGTTGCCGCCGGCGTGCGCGGCGCGGCCGTGCGCCTTGAGCACGAAATGGCCGACGGCGCGCCGCGACGACTTAAGCCGTCCGTCGGCCAGCGCCGGCTCCATGACCATGACGAGCGACGCGCCCTGCGCCTGCTCGATGATGAGGTCCTTCGACGTGCCGCTGCCGATCTCCTCGTCGCTGGTGAACAGCACGCGAATTTCGCGGTTCGGGAAGGTGCCGAGCTCCTGCAGCGCGCGCAGCGCGTAGAGGGCGATCACGCTGCTGGCCTTCATGTCGAAGATGCCCGGGCCGTACAGCCGGCCGTTTTCGTGCTTGTAGC
>JBIIIA010000196.1:0-6207 GCA_044235195.1 Thermoflexales bacterium | reverse complement strand
TCGTTTCGAAGGTCAGTGCCTCGCGTCGTCAGCTCGTGTCAGCTGCATGTCTCACCTCTGTGCGTCCTCTGCGCACATGCTGTTCACATAATTTTTGTCATGTGCAGGTCATGACATTTGTGCGATGGTCATAGTAGTCGGCTTGCCATAATTCGATGCATGTTGCTGCGTTCGCCACGATGCACGATTTCTTCCGCCCCGCTGCGCTGGGGATGGAGCGATCGGCTGTGTGCAGCGCATTTCGCCGTCATCATGTTCGGCCTGGTGGCGCTGGTGGGGCCGGCGCATGGGGCGGGGGCGATGCTCCTCGCTGTCGGGCTGGTGGCGGTGATGTGTCTGGCCGTGCATGGTGCGTCGCACCTCGGCATCAGCGTGCGTTTCGGCGTGCGTCTGGTGAACGAGGCGTGGACGGTGCTGTGCACGGCGCAGTTCAGCAGCATGCTGCAGCATCTGCGCCGGGCGTCCCGCCTCGCCGGTGCGCCGCCTGCCGCGTGCGAATTCATCTTGCCGCATGTTCACCAAAGGGGTGAAAGCATTTTTGCTTTCATCCCTTTTTATTTTTCGTTCGATGTGCGGATTTTGGTCCGCGGTCGAGACCGCGATCACGTTCGAGTCCAAGTTTCAAAAGGAGTTGCGTACCTATGATTTTTCGTCGTTCAGCCGCGACCGCATCGAGTGCCGATGCCGTGCCTTTTCTCACGATCGCCCGACTGATGGCGCCGAAGCTCGGCGTGGCGTATCTCTTCGTCATGCTGTTGAGCGTGTTCAACCGCGTGATGGTCAATGAGCTGAAGATCGGCGCCACGCTCGTCGGTCTGATGTACCTCACCTACAACGCGATGAACATTCTGCAGGTGAGCGCCGGCCGCATGGCGGACCGACGTGCATGGCTGGGCTATCGGCGCACGCCGCTGATGATCATCGGGCTGCTGTTCTCGGCGGTGTCGCTGCTGCCGCTGCCGCATTTCGCGCTGGCGTATTCGCGCGGCGATGTCGCTGCGCTTGCCGGCATGCTGGGGTGCATGGTCGGCTTCGGCATCGGCTTCGCCATGAACGGTGATTCGCAGAATACGCTGATCGCCGAGCTGACCGAGGGCAAGCGCAATCGGCCGGGCGTGGTGAGTGCGGTGTGGCTGTTTCAGCTGGTCGCCATCGTCGGCAGCGGCATCGTCACGTCGATCCTGCTGCAGAGCGCGGAGATCGGCGCCGGCGCGGCGAAGGCATGCGTCACCGATGCTTGTCGCCACATCCGCAGCGAAGTGGCCATCGCCATGATGCCGGAGTTCTTCGCCGCCGGGCCGATCGTCTGCCTGATCGGCCTGCTGCCGGTGCTCGGCCTCGAGAAGCGCCTGACCGCCGCACAGGTGGCGGCGTCGCGCGCGCGCCCGGCGCTGAATCTGCGCGATGCCTACACGCGCATCTTCCGCAATGAGCAGACGCGGGTGTTCTTCTTCTTCATCGTCACCGCGATCTTCGGGCTGTTCCTGCAGGACGACATCCTCGAGCCGTTCGGCGGCGACGTCTTCCATCTGCCGGCGTCGGTGACGTCGCAGTTTCAGAGCATCATGGGCACCGCCACGATCGTCGCCATGCTGGTGATGGGCATCGTCGCCAGCCGCCGGCCGATCGCCAAGCGCACGATCGCCGACATCGGCGCGGCGCTGTCGGCCGTCGGCTTCGTGCTGCTGATGGGATCGGCGCTGCTCGGCCAGCTTCCGCTGCTCTACGCCGGCATCGTGGTGCTCGGCGCCGGCATGGGCGTCTTCAACATCGGCGCGCTCAGCATGATGATGGACATGACCATCCCCGGCGAAGCTGGTTCGCTGATGGGGGCGTGGGGCATGGCGCAGGCGCTGGCGAACGGCTGGAGCCAGTTCGTCGGCGGTGCGATGCGCGACGGCGGCATTCACCTCACCGGCAGCGCGCCGACGGCGTACTCGCTGATCTTCGCCCTCTCCGTGGTGATGTGCATCGTGGCGATCAATCTGATGGCGCGCGTCGACGTGCAGCGCTTCCGCCGCATGACGAGCGAGCAGCTGGGCCTGACGCTGGGTGAGGCGTAATCATGAGCGCAGCGGCATCCTTTCCATTTCCATTCACCGCGATCGTCGGCCAGGAGGAGATGAAGACGTGTCTTCTCCTGAACGTCATCGAGCCGCGCATCGGCGGGGTCATGGTGATGGGGCATCGCGGCACCGGCAAGAGCACCACGGTGCGGGCACTGGCCGACGTGCTGCCGCAGATCACGCGCGCCGCCGGCGACCCGTACAACCGTGAGCCGGCCGACGTGCCCGCCGCGCCCGACGCCAAGGGGAAAGTTCGCACCGAGAAGACGTCGGTGCCGGTGATCGACCTGCCGCTCGGCGCGACGGAAGACCGCGTGTGCGGCACCATCGACATCGAGGCGGCGCTGACGCACGGCGAGAAGCGCTTCGAGCCCGGCCTGCTGGCGCGCGCCAATCGCGGCTTCCTCTACATCGACGAAGTGAACCTGCTCGACGACCATCTCGTGGACGTGCTGCTGGACGTGGCGGCGAGCGGATGGAACGTCGTCGAACGCGAGGGCGTCAGTGTGCGGCATCCGGCGCGCTTCGTGCTGGTGGGCAGCGGCAACCCGGAAGAAGGCGAACTGCGGCCGCAGCTGCTCGATCGCTTCGGATTTTCAGCGCAGATCACCACGATCACCGATCTGACGTCGCGCGTGGAGATCGTGAAGCGCCGGCGCGAATTCGACGCCGATCCGGCGGCGTTCGCTGCACGGTGGGAGAAGGAGCAGGCGGCGCTGCGCCGACGCGTGCAGCGCGCACGCACGGCGCTACCGCAGATCGACGTGCCCGACGAGGCCGTGGTGTTCGCCGCCGAGCTGTGCATGAAGCTCGCCATCGACGGCCATCGCGGTGAATTGACATTGATCCGTGCCGGCACGGCCCACGCCGCACTGCACGGAAACAAGAAGGTGACCCATGACGACATTCGAGCAGTGGCGCTCAGCGCGCTCCGGCATCGGCTCCGCCGCGATCCGCTGGATCCGACGGGTTCCGACGAGCGCATTCTGGAAGCACTTCGACGTTGAGTTCTGGCGCATGCTGGCCGGACGCTGAGACATTCCATGCAATTCACGGACATCGTCGGACTCGATGCGGTGAAGCAGGCGCTGCTGCTGCTGGCGGTCGACCCCACGCTGGGCGGCTGCGCGATGGCCGCGCCCGTCGGCGCCGGCAAGAGCACGCTGGCGCGCGCGTATGCCGCCTTGCAGCCCGACGGCGCTCCGTTCGTGGAATTGCCGATCAACATCACCGAAGACCGATTGCTCGGCGGCCTCGACCTGGAGGCGACCCTGGCGAGCGGCCGGCGCGTGGTGGAGCGCGGCGTGCTGGCGGCGGCGCACGGCGGCGTGTTGTACGTCGATGGCCTGAATCTGCTCGACGGTTCCGTCGAAGCGGCGCTCATCGAGACGATGGCCAGTGGAACGGTGCAGGTGGAGCGTGAAGGATTGAGTGCGCGCTTCCCGGCGGCATTCGTGCTGCTGGCGACGTACGACGCGGCCGAGGGCGACGTCCGCCGCGGGCTGCTCGATCGGATCGGGCTGATCGCGCCGTTCACGCCGAACGGCGATGCGCGCGCGCGCGCGGAAGTGCTGCGCCGTTCGCGAGCCGCCGCTTCCGACGGCAGCGAGACGGCGATGCTGCGCGCGCTGCTCGTCGACGCGCGCGAGCGGCTGCCGCGCGTGCACATCGGTGAAGAACAAATGCGCGGCGTGGCGCAGGCGGCGCTCAGCCTCGGCGTCGAGGGCAACCGCGCCGACGTGTTCGCGGTGAAGGCGGCGCTGGCCGCCGCCGCGCTGGCCGGGCGCCTCGACGTCGACGACGATGATTTGAAAATTGCTGCGCGCCTGGTGCTGATGCCGCGCGCCACGCGCATCCCCGAGACCGACGCGCCGGACTCGGCGGATAAGCAGCCGCCGCAGCAGCAGCAGCCCGATCAACCGAGTGATGCGCCCGATTCCCCCGACGACGAGCCGAAGGATCAGGCGCAGGAAAAGCAGCCCGAGCAGATCGAGGCACTGCTGCTCAGCGCGGTGGAGGCCGAGCTGCCGACCGACGTGCTGACGCTGCCGTTCGCCATGCAGCGGCGCGGACGCAGCGGCTCGCGCGGCGCGGCGCTGAATTCACGGCGCGGCAAATTCGTGCGCGCCATCGAAGCTGCGCCGCGCGGCAATCGCATTTCTGTGCTGCACACGCTCATGGCGGCGGCGCCGTGGCAGCGCGTGCGCGCGACGCAGGCTGCGCACGACGCACGCGGCGCGATCCGCATCGAAAAGTCCGACGTGCGCGTCAAGCGCTATCGCGACAAAGCCGGCACGCTGTTCATCTTCGTCGTGGACGCCAGCGGCTCGATGGCGATCAACCGCATGCGCGAAGCCAAGGGCGCCGTGGCGCGCCTGCTGCAGAACGCGTACGTGCATCGCGACCAGGTGGCGCTGGTGGCATTTCGCGGCAAGGCGGCGCAGGTGCTGCTGCCGCCGTCGACGAGCGTCGAACGTGCGAAGCGCGAGCTCGACGTGATGCCCACCGGCGGCGGCACGCCGCTGGCCTCGGCGTTGTGGACGGCGTGGCAGATGGCCAAGCAGGCGCGCTCGCGCGGCATTCATCAGTCGTCGGTGGTGCTGATGACCGACGGCCGTGCGAACGTGGCGTTGCACGCCGAAGCGGCGGCCGGCCGGGAGCAGATGGCCGACGAGGTGCAGCAGCTCGCGGCGCTGCTGCGTGCCGACGGCATCGCGTCCGTCGTGATCGACACGCAGGTCGGCTATCTGTCGCGCGGCGACGCGCCGAAGCTGGCGAAGCTGCTGGGCGGCCGCTACGTGTATCTGCCGAACGCCCGCGCCGAGCAGATCGCGCGGCAGGTTCTTGCGGAGTGATGCACAGCAACAGTGAGATGCGAGAGGAAGCATGAATACAAAAACCAACATCGTCGCCGTCGTCGGCCTCGAACATTTCAACAAGCGGGTGTGGGATACCGTGCGCGGTGAACTTTCGTCGCATGCGGAGGTGCATCACTTCACTGAATTCGAAGTCGAGCAGCACTCGCCCGAGCTCGCGCAGGCTCTCGAAAGCGCCGACTGCGTGTTCGTCAGCATGATCAATTTCAAAGAGCAGGCCGACTGGCTGCGCGAGAAGCTGGCGCATTCGCGTGCGTCGACCGTGTTCGCCTACGAATCGATGCCGGAGGTGATGTCGCTCAATCACGTCGGCGACTACGTCATCAGCGGCAAGGGCGGCATGCCGGAGCCATTGAAGAAAATCGTGCGGCTGCTGGTCAACGGCCGCGACGAAGACACGTTGTACGGCTACACCAAGCTGATGAAAATGATGCAGACCATGATGAGGTTCATGCCGGAGAAGGCGAAGGACTTCAAGAACTGGATGCAGGTGAACATCTATTGGAATCAGCCGGTGCAGCAGAACGTGACCAGCATGTTCAAGCTGATTCTGCGCGAGTACTTCGGCTCGTCGGTCGATGTGCCGCCGGTGGTCGAAGTGCCGACGATGGGCTTGTATCACCCGAATGCGAGCGCGCCGGGATTCTTCCGCGACATCAAGGCGTATCGCGACTGGCAGAAAAAATCGGCCGGTGGTGCGAAGAAGAAGGCCGCTGTGGTGAAGAAACCGAAGGCGGCGCTGCTGTTCTTTCGCAAGCATCTGATGCAGGAGCGCAGCTACATCGACGACGCCATTCGTGCGCTCGAAGCCGAGGGCGTCGACGTGCTGCCGATTTTCGTGAGCGGCATCGAAGGGCACGTGGTCGTGCGCGAATGGCTGGTGCGCGAGGGCGTCGACGTGCTGATCAGCATGATCGGCTTCGCGCTCGTCGGCGGACCGGCGGGCAGCACCAAGCCCGGCCATCACAAGCACGCGGCCGAGGAGATCCTGCGTTCGCTGAACGTGCCCTACATCGTGGCGCAGCCGCTGTACGTGCAGGATTTCAAATCGTGGGCGCAGAACGGCGTCGGGCCGATGCAGAGCGCGGCGTTGTATGCGCTTCCGGAGATGGATGGTGCGATCGATCCGGTGGTGCTCGGCGCGATCAACGATGGAAAGTTCGTCACCGTGCCGGATCGACTGGCGCGGCTGTCGCATCTCGTGCGCAAATGGGCGGAGCTGCGCGGCACGCCGAACCGCACGAAAAAAGTGGCATTCGTGGTGT
>JBIIIA010000195.1:0-6212 GCA_044235195.1 Thermoflexales bacterium | reverse complement strand
CCCCCTCTTCGCCGAGATTTCGCGCGCTTATCCGTTATTTGCTCGACAAAAACGTAAGCGAAATCGAGGGGGAGAGGGGGTCAGGGGGTGAGGCGTGAGCAGATTCGCCCCAAACCACGGATGCCCCCGTTCGTTCGTCACTCTGACTCTCTACTCTCTACTCTCTACTCTCTACTCTCTACTTTCCTCCGTTCACCAATTCGTAAATCCGCCATCCGCCCGCCGCAGGTGCGGCAGCTCATGCATGCGGAAGGGGTGAGCGGCGGCGGCCTTGCGATCGAACTCGATGCCGAGGCCCGGGCGTGGCGGCGGGAGCAGGCAGCCGTCGCGCCATTCGGGCTGCACCGGGACCACGTCGGGCAGCAGCGTGCCGGGCTTCGTCGGCTGTTCCTGCACGCCGAAATTCGGCACCGCCAGATTGAACTGCAGACACGCCGCCGACGACACCGGCCCGAGCGGGTTGTGCACCACCATGTTGATGTAGTGCGTCTCGCACCAGCCGGCGATCTTCTTCGCTTCGGTGAATCCGCCGACGATGCACAGGTCGACGCGCGCGTAGTCGATCCATTCGTTTTCGATCATTTCGCGGAAGCGCCACTTGCTGCTGAACTGTTCGCCGGCGGCCAGCGGCACGCGCGTGCGCGGGCGCAGCGTCTTGAACGAATCCGGATTTTCGCTGCGCAGCGGATCCTCGATGAAATACGGCCGCAGCGGCTCCGCCTCGACGCACAGGCGCAGCGCGTCCGGCAGGTCGAGGCGCGTGTGCACGTCGAAGGTGATTTCGATGTCGTCGCCGACCGCCTCGCGCACCGCCTGCATCTGGCGAATCGACGCATCGACGGCGCGGCGCGGCTCGTGAATGTCGCCGTCCGACGGCAGGCCCCAGCGCACGAACTTCCAGCCCTCCGCCTTCGTCTGCAGGCATGAATCGACGATCGCCTGCACGTCCATGTGATGCCCGGAGTTGTGCGGGTAGCACACGACGGAATCGCGCACGCGCCCGCCGAGCAGCTCGTAGACCGGCACGTTCAGCGCCTTGCCCTTGATGTCCCACAGCGCGATGTCGATGGCCGAGATGACCGCCGAGAGCAGCCCCTCGGCCGGGAAGAATCCGCAGCGCCACAGCTTCTGCCACAGATGCTCGATGCGAAACGGATCCTCGCCGATCAGCAGCGGCTTCAGGTGTTCGAGCAGCGCCATCGACGCCAGCTCGCGGCTGGGGATGCCGCCCTCGCCGACGCCGTAGATGCCCTCGTCGGTGTCGACGACGAGGAAGAAATAGTTGCGATGGCCGCCCCAGACCGGGTAGCCGGTGATGTCGGTGATTTTCATGACGGGGAAGAATGTAGCACCGATGGGGCTGAAGGACGGCAGACGACAGAACGCCGACGGCCGTCTGCGGTCTGCGGTCGGCCGTCCGCCGACGGACTATCATCCCCTCCCATGCAGTACCGCAAACTGGGCAACACCGGACTCAAGGTCAGCGAGCTGTGCCTCGGCACGATGACGTTTCTGTGGACGAGCGACGAAGCAACGTCGTTCGCCGTGCTCGATCGCTTCCGCGCGGCCGGCGGCAATTTCATCGACACCGCCGACATCTACTCGCGCTGGGCGCCGAACAATCCGGGCGGCACCGCCGAGACGGTGATGGGCAAGTGGCAGCGCGCCAACCGAGTCCCGCGCGAGCAGCTCGTGTACGCCACCAAGGGCCGCGGCGCGATGGGCGACGACCCGAACGCTCAGGGGCTCTCGCGCGTGCGGCTGATCACCGCGGTCGAGGACAGCCTGCGGCGGCTGCAGACCGACTACATCGACCTCTACCAGATGCACTGGCCGGACTACGACACGCCGCTCGACGAGACGCTGCGCGCGCTGGACGACCTGACGCGCGCCGGAAAAATTCGCTACGTCGGCGCGAGCAACTTCCCGGCGTGGTACCTGACGAAGTCGCTGTGGGTGAGCGACGTGCGCAGCCTCGTGCGCTTCGAATCGATTCAGCCGCACTACAACCTGATGCATCGCGCCGAATTCGAGCGCGAGCTGATGCCCCTGGTGCTCGATCAGAAGCTGGCGGTGATTCCGTACAGCCCGCTCGCCGGCGGGTATCTGAGCGGCAAGTATCGCAAGGGACAAGCCATTCCGAAGGGTACGCGCGGCGAGGGCAACGCGCGCATTCAGCAGTATGCCGAGAGCACGGCCGGCGAGGCGACGCTCGACGCGCTGGCGGTGATCGGCGGCGCGCATGGCAAGACCATCGCGCAGACGGCGCTGGCGTGGATGCTGAGCAAACCGTACGTGACCGCGCCGATCGTCGGTGCCAGCGCGCCGGCCCAGCTCGACGAGGCGCTCGGCGCCGTCGGCTATCGACTCAGCGCCGAGGAAATCGAGCAGCTCGACGCGATCACGGCATGGAACAAGTAATCGAAGCGCGCACCACGCGCACGCGCGAATTCCTGCGCGGCGTCGCCGCCGAGTTGCCGATGATGCTCGGCGTGATCCCGTTCGGCCTCATCCTCGGCGTGACGGTGAACGCCGCCGGCATGCCGCCGATTCCGGCCCAGGCCACCAGCTCGGTCATCTTCGCCGGCTCGTCGCAGATCATCTTCGCCCGCCTGTTCGGCGAGGGCGCACCGCTGTTCACCATCGTGCTGACCGCGGCGATCATCAATCTGCGGCACGTGCTCTACAGCGCCTCGATCGCGCCTTTCCTGAAGCCGTTCAGCCGCGGCTGGAAATTTCTGCTGGCGTATCTGCTGACCGACGAAGCGTACGCCGTTTCGGTCGCGCATCTGACGACGTTGAAAGATCGCGGCCACGAATCGCTCGTGCGCCTGCACAAGCAGTGGTACGTGTTCGGCGCTGGGCTGACGCTGTGGCTCGGCTGGCAGATCAGCACGGCGATCGGCATCTTCGCCGGCGGGCAGATCCCGGAGTCGTGGTCGCTCGACTTTTCGCTGCCGCTGACGTTCATCGCCATCGTGGTGCCGGCGCTGCGCGACCGCGCCGGCATCGTCGTGGCGATCTTCGCCGGCGTCGCGTCGGTGGCGCTGTTCACCATGCCCCTCAAGCTCGGTCTGGTGACGACGACGCTGCTGGGCATCGTCATCGGCATGCTGGTCGAAGCGTGGTTCCCCGCGAAGAAGCCGGCGCGGGATGCTGAAAACACCGCGAAGACCGAGAAGGAGGGGGCATGAGCGACGTCGCACTGTGGGCGGCCATCGTGGTGATCGGCGCGCTGACCTTCACCTATCGCTGGTCGTTCATCATCCTGCTCGAACGGCTCAACGTGCCGCCGTGGCTGCGGGCGGCGCTGCGCTTCGTGCCAATCGCCGCGCTGACCGCCATCATCACGCCGGAGCTCGTCATTCGCGCCGGCGCGCTGGATCTTTCGCTCTCCAACACGCGCCTGATCGCCGGCGCCGTGGCCAGCTTCGTCGCCTTTCGTACGCGCAACGTGCTGGCCACCATCGCCGTCGGCATGGCCACTTTGTGGGCGTTGAACTATGTGATCGGATAGCAGGGCGTGCCGGCACCCTGCGATTCACAGCCGATACGCGTCCTTGGCCAGCCCGTAGGCGAGCGCGTGCATCATCTCGTGCGCATCCGCGAGCGAGACGATGCGGCGGGCGGCGAGGCCGGCGAGCCAGGCGGCGCAGGCGCGGCGCCAGACGTCGTGGCGGGCGGGGATCGAGCAGAACGCGCGCGTGTCGTCGTTGAAGCCGGCCAGGTTGTAGATGCCGGCGGTTTCGACGACGGCGTCGAGGAATCGCTGCATGCCGTTGAGGCTGTCGAAGAACCACCACGGCGGGCCGAGTCGCAGCGCCGGATAGTGGCCGGCGAGCGGCGCCAGCTCGCGCGAGTAGACCGTCTCGTCGAGCGTGAAGAGGATGAGCGTCAGGCGCGGATCGCCGCCGAAGCGCTCGAGCAGCGGCCGCAGGTTGCGCGTGTAATCGGCGGTGATGGGAATGTCCGCGCCGGTGTTCGGGCCGAAGCGGTCGAAGACTGCGGTGTGGTGATTGCGCAGCGAGCCGGCGTGCAGCTGCATGACGAGGCCGTCCTCCGTGCTCATGCGCGCCATCTCCATCAGCATGTGGCCCATGAAGGCGTGTGCGTCGTCGGTGCTCGCTTCACCGCGCAGCGCGCGCTGGAAGATGGCGCCGATCTCGAGTTCGTCGAGCGGCATGGTGTACGGCGTCAGCGCCGCGTGGTCGGTGGCGGTGGCGCCCAGGCCCTTGAAGAACGCGCGGCGATGTTCGAGGGCGACGATGAATTCGCGATACGAGCCGATGGCGATGCCGGATGCTTCGGAGAGCCGGGCGAGCTGCGCGCGCCAGTCCGGGGCGTCGATGGCCAGCACAGCGTCGGGCCGCCACGTGGGGCGGATATTCCCACGCCACCCGGATGAGCGAATGGATGCGTGATGCCGCAGGTCGTCCGCGGCGGCGTCGGTGGTGCACAGCACTTCGATGTTGAATCGTTCGTAAAGTGCGCGCGGCCGCAGCTCGGGCGCGTCGAGGCGTCGTGCGATCGCGTCGTAGACGGCGTCGGCGTTGTCGGCATTGAGCGGGGCATCGATGCCGAAGATGTCGTGCAGCTCATCGGCGATCCAGATGCCGGTCGGCGTGCCGCGGAAAAGATGGAAGTTCCGGGCGAAGCGCCGCCAGATCGCGCGGTGGTCGGTCTCGACCGGGCCGCCGTCGCGGCGCGGGACGCCGAGGTCTTCCATCGCCACACCGCGCGAGTACAGCATGCGCACGACGTAGTGGTCGGGGATGATGAACAATTCGGCCGGCGAGCCGAAGCGGTAGTTCGGGTCGGAGAACAGCGCGGCGTCGACGTGGCCGTGCGGGCACACGAGCGGCAGCGCGCGCGCCGGCTCGTAGATCGAGTAGGCGAGCTCAGCAAGCCGTACGTCCGTTCCGAGGAAGCGCATCTCGCGCGGGAGGATGGCGGATGACATGGCGGAGATTCAACCTGCGTTGTCGGGAACGTGCAAGCGCGGGATTATGCCTCACCCCCTGCCCCCTCTCCCCCTCAATTTCGCTTCGGCTCTGATCGAGACACGCTCTGGTCGGCGACGCGAAATCTCGGCGAAGAGGGGGAAAACTGCGCCACGCTCCCCCTCTCCGCCGAGATTTCGCGCGCATACGGATGATTTGCTCTACGACGATGCAAGCGAAATCGAGGGGGAGAGGGGGTCAGGGGGTGAGGCGTACGCCCAGCGGATTCGGCCGGCCGAGCAGGGCGAAGGCGCGGTCCTGCGCCGCCCACATGGCGCGCTTGCGGTCGCGCTGCATGTGGTCGAAGCCGAGCAGGTGCAGCACGCCATGCACGACGAGCAGGCGCAGTTCGTCATCGAGCGAGTGTCCGAATTCGGCGGCCTGCGCCGCGCAGCGATCCATAGAGACGTAAATTTCGCCGAGGTGATGCGGCTGCGGCGTGCGCGTGCGGCGTGCGCCCGGGGGCGGCGTGCGCACGCCGTCGAACCATTCTTCGCTGGCGAACGAGAGCACGTCGGTCGGCGCATCTTTGGCGCGGAACTGCGCGTTGAGCGCCTGCAGCTCCTCGTCGTCGGTCAGGCGGACGAGCAGTTCGATCGGCGCGTCGAGGCGCGCCTGGGCGAGGGCGGCGTCGACGGCGGCGCGCAGCAGGGCGGTGCGGCCGGGCGCGCGCGCGGCGCGGCGCAGCGAGAGCGTCAGGTCGAGCTGCATGTCGAGTGAGTGCGTGGAATCAGGCATGAGCGGCAAAAGACGGCTTGTCGGGCGGGCGCGGCTCATCGTCGTCGCGGCGCGGCTTTTCCGGCGCCGCCGTCAGTGTGAGCGGGCGCGCCGGGGCGGCCGGGTAATCGACGCGCGGGTGGTAGACGCCGCGCAGCGTATCCAGAAACGATTGGCGGATTTGGTCGAGGTCGCGCAGCGTGAGCTGGCTTTCGTCGAGCTGGTTGTCGGCGAGGCGATCGGCGATGACGCGGCGGATGACGCCGTCCATGGCTTCGACGGTTTCGCAGCGCGAGGCGCGCACCGTGGCCTCGCTGGCGTCGGCCAGCATGAGGATGGCGGTCTCGCGGCTGAGCGGGCGCGGTCCCGGGTAGCGGAACGGCGCATCGTCGACGGGGCCGTCGCTCTCGCGGCAGGCGCGCGTGTACTGGTACGTGGTGCGCATCGTGCCGTGGTGCTGCGCGATGAACGCGCGGATGCGCGCCGGCAGTTTGT
>JBIIIA010000194.1:0-6235 GCA_044235195.1 Thermoflexales bacterium | reverse complement strand
CCGGCCGCATGGCCGAGCAGCTGCGCGAAACGCAGAAGAAGCTCGAACAGGCGCAGCGTGAGCTGGCCCGCATTCGCTTCGAGGCGGTCGCCGGCAAGGCCGAGCGCATCGGCGCGGCCGCGGTGCTCGTCGCGCGCGTGCAGGCCGACGGAGCCGATCAGCTGCGCGAAATGAGCGACTGGTTCCGCGAACAGAACCCGAGCAGCATCACCGTGCTGGCGGCCGTGGTGCAGGACAAGCCGGCGCTCATCGCCTCGGCGACGGCCGACCTCGTCAAGGCCGGCGTCAACGCCGGCGCGCTGATCCGCGAGATCGCCGCCGTCGTCGGCGGCAGCGGCGGCGGCCGGCCGAACCTGGCGCAGGCCGGCGGCCGCGACGTCGCGAAGATCGACGACGCGCTCGCTCTGGCGCGTGCGCTCATCGCGCAGAAACTGGCATAACCCATCATGATCGGCAGGATCATCGAGCTCGACCCGGCGGATGATCCGGTCGGCGCCATCGACCGGATCGAGTGGGCGCACGCGGATCGCGTGGTGCTCGTCCTGCCCGCCGCCTGCGCGTGGCGCGAGTTCGAATTCGCGCGCCTGGCCCACGCCGCGCGCTCGCTCGGCGTGGAAGTCGCCGTGGCGACGCGCAGCATCGCCATGCGCCGCATCGCCCGCGAAGTCGGCCTATCGACGTTCGTCGACGCCGCGCAGGCGACGCAGAAACGCTGGCTGCCGAACCCGGCGGTCGAGCAAATCCGCCGCCTGACGCCGCCGCGCCGCTTCCGACCGAATTCGCTGCGCCGCTTCTTCGCGCGCCCCCGATTCCTGCGCGCCGTCGTCGGCGTCGTTGCCACGCTCGTTTCGCTCACCGTCGTCGCTGCAGCAGCGATCATGTTCGTGCCGCGCGGCACGGTCACGCTGTCGGCCGACAGCGAAATGGTGCAGAGCATCGTGCCCGTCACCATCGACCCGGACGCCGACGACGTCGATCTCGCCGACCGCATCGTGCCCGGACGCCGCGTCGACGTGATCGTCGAAGGCCGCATCGCCATGCCGGCCAGCGGCAAACGCGACGTGCCGCGCTTCCGCGCCGCCGGCAAAGTGTTGTTCTTCAACGACCTGACCACGCCCTATCGCGTGCCTGCCAACACCGTCGTGCGCACGTCCGGCAGCAGCGTGCCGGCGCGCTTCGTCACCACGCAGGAAATCGAGGTGCCGCCCGGCGGACGCGTCGAAGCGCCGATCGAGGCCGTCGACGAAGGGTCGCAGGGCAACGTCGGGCCGAACGCCATCAACCAGGTCGAGGGCGTGGCCTCGCTGGCGGTGCGAGTGGTGAACCAGGCCGAAACCTCCGGCGGCGGCAGCACAGTGGTGCGCGCGGTGACGCAGGCGGACATCGACCGCGCCGAAAAAGATCTGCGCGCGCAGCTGTTCGCCCAGGCGGTCGAGAAGATGAAGGAACTGCCCGACGTCGTCGACGGCGGCCTGTACGTGGTTCCGGAGACGGTCTTCCTGGCCGACGTGCTCGACGAGACCGCCGATCGCTTCGTCACCGAACAGGCCGACGAGGTGAACGTCAGCACGCGCATCCAGGTGGCGGCGCTGGCGGTTTCCCCGGCCGACCTGAACACCCTGGCGCGCGACGCGCTCGAGGCGCGCACGCCCGAAGGCTTCAGCCTGCTCAGCGCGCAGGCCATCCGCGGCGACGCCGCCGAGGAAGGCAGCGGCCGACGCGTGACGTATTTCATGTCTGCGCGCGGCCGCGCCGGCGCTGAAATCGATGTAAACGAGGTGCGCCGCATCGTGGCCGGCAAGCCGCGCGGCGAAGCGCAGTCGGCGCTGCTGCAGCAGTTCGCGCTCAGCAGCACGCCGCGCATGACGCTGCAGCCGGAATGGTGGGCGCGCACCGTCGGTCGCATGCCGTGGATCACGCTGCGCATCGACGCCGAGGTGAGGCGCGAATAGCATGCCGCGGACACTGGGACTGGACGTCGGTGACCGCCGCATCGGCGTCGCGGTGAGCGATCCGACGCGCCTGCTGGCGCGCCCGCTGTGCGTCATCGATCGCAAAGTGCAGGAGGCGATCGGCGCGATCCTCGAACTCGTGCGCGCCCACGACGTCGACGAGATCGTCGTCGGGCTGCCGCTGCACGCGGACGGCCGGCGCTCGGAGCAGTCCGAGCGCGTCGCGGCATTCGCCGAATCGCTGCGCAGCGCGACGCCGACGCCGATCCGCTATCATGACGAGCGTCACTCAACGCAGGCGGCGCGCGAAATCATCGCCGCAAAAAAATCGCGCCGCCAGGACCAGCACGACGACGCCGTGGCCGCCGCCGTCATCCTGCAGCGACATCTCGACGACCTGCGCCCGCTCGCCGGCGGCTTCGACGATGCCGACGACGACGCGTAACGCGACGACACTTCCCATGTTCACCACCCGCTTCTCCCCGATCAAGGCGCTGATCTTCGTCGCCGCCCTCGCCGTGCTGGTGTGGGCCGGCAGCCTGTGGCGCACGAGGCTCGCCGAGCTCAGCGCGCCGACCGGACGACTGGCCGGCCTCGACCGCTGGCTCGTCGGCACATATCTAGACCTGATCCGTTCGCAGGACGTGGACAAGCCGATCAGCAACGATCCGACGCCGGTGCGCTTCATCGTCGATCCGCTCGAGACCGCAGCATCGATCGGCCAGAAGCTCGAAGCGCAGGGACTGGTCGCCGACGGCGAGCTCTTTCGCTCGTACGTGCGATTCAGCGGCGACGGCGACAAGATTCAGGCCGGCACGTTCATGCTGCGCCGCAACATGAGCATCCGCGAAATCGCCCTCGCCCTGCAGCGCGCGCAGACGGCCGAGATCACCGTCACCATCCCGGAGGGCAAGCGCATCGAGGAAATCGCCGAGCTGCTCGAGCAGCAGGCCGGCGTCAGCGCCGGTGAATTCCTGCGGCTGGCGCGCCTGCAGGAGCCCAACTTCGCGCCCGAATATCCGTTCCTCGCCGACCTGCCGTCGTCGGCCACGCTCGAGGGCTATCTCTTCCCCGATACGTACCGCCTGCCGCAGAACCCGACCGCGCAGGACGTGGTGCTGCGCATGCTGGACAACTTCGGCGCCAAGGCCGCGCCGCTGCTGGAGCAGGCGCGCGCCGCCGGCCGCCAGCCGCGCGAGGCGCTCATCGTCGCCTCGATCGTCGAGCGCGAAGCCGTCGTCGCCGACGAACGCCCCATGATCGCCAGCGTCTACCTGAACCGCCTGAGCATCGGCCAGAAGCTCGACGCCGACCCCACCACGCAGTACGCGCTCGGCTACGACCCAGCGCAGAACAAATGGTGGCGCGAGCTCACGCTCGAAGACTACAAGTACGCCGACCCGACGGGCTACAACACGTACATCAACCCGGCGCTGCCGCCCGGCCCGATCGCCAGCCCCGGCCTCGGCTCGATACAGGCCGCCGTTTCACCGGCGCAGAGCGACTACAAGTATTTCCTCGCCTGCCCCGGCGGCGACGGCACGCATCAGTTCAGCGTGACGTACGAAGAGCATCTGACGAAGTACGGAGCATGCCCGTAAGAGAGGAAAGAGGGAAGAGGAGTGAGGAATGAGAGAAGAGACCTCTCTTTTCTCACTCCTCTCCCCTCTTTCCTCTTTCCTCTTCCCTTACTCCTACCTGTTTCAACACAGCCAGAGTTTCGTAGGCCGTACGCTGCCAGCTGAACTCGGCGGCGCGCAGCACGGCGCGGCGGCGCAGGCGCTCGTGCAGGTCGTCCTGGATGCAGACAGAGATCAGTGCGCCGGCCATCGCGCGCGCGTCGAGCGGATCGACCAGCGTGCCGGAATTGCCGACGACTTCGGCCACGCTCGACGAATTGCCGCCCACGACCGGCACGCCGCTGGCCATGGCTTCGAGAGCCGGCAGGCCGAAGCCCTCGTACAGCGTGGGATAGAGAAAGGCACGCGCGCCGGCGTACAGCGCCGCCTTGTCGTATTCCGGCGGGCGGCCGATGAAGCGCACCACATCGGCGATTTCGAGCTCCTGCACCATGCGGCCGAGCGGCATGCGGTCGCCGGCGGCCGTCCACGCCAAGTCGTCGGGAGAGCCGGTCATGACGAGCGGGAACTCCTCACCGATGGCGTCGCCGCACCAGACGTACACCTGCAGCAGGGTTTCGATGTTCTTGCGCCGATCGAAGCCGCCGAGATACAGCACGTACTGCTCGGGCAGATCGTACGCTTCGCGCACGCGCTGCAGATCGTCGTCGGGCTGTGCCGGCGAGAAATGCGCCTCCGCGGCGAGCGGCGCCACGTGCAGCCGCTCCGGCGAGACGCCGAGGTGACGCACGATGTCGTCGCGGCTGAACTGCGAGTCGGTGATCACCGCGGCCGCAGCGAGCGCGCCGGCGCGGGCCAGGCTGAAGTACGCGCGGTGATGCACCCGGCCGCGATATTCGGGCAGCGCCACCTGAATCACATCGTGAATCGTGGTGACCACAGGCACGGCGGACGACAACGGCGGCCCCCAGTACGGGACGAACGCCACGTCAGCCTTCATACGGCGAGCGGCGTTCGGAAATTCGAACTGCTCGAACGCGAGCTTGCCGAGGTCGCTGCGGCGGCGCGGCTCGACGAATTCGAGCTGCACATCCGGAGCGATCTCCGTGATGGCGTCGGCGAGATGGCGCGCGTACTGACCGGTGCCGGTGTTCTGCGCCAGGCTCGGCTCGAGAAACCACGCGTTGTAAGCGATTTTCATGGGATGATTTTCGGACGTCAAACGAGATTATGCCTGATCCCGAATCCATCCCCCCTACGGTCGTGATGAACGATGAGGCTGCGGCAAATTCTTCGACCGCGGTGAACGATCCGGCGACGGCATCGATCACGGCGGCCGCGCGCCGGCACGTCGTCGGCGCGCTCATTCGCAGCGCGCGCGAACAGGCATGCCGCCGGCCGCGCGAGATGGCGGAATTTCTCGGCATCGCCACCTCGGCGATGAACGCCATCGAGAACGGCGAGCGTGACATCCCGCTGCCGTTCCTCGAGGCCATCGCGTTCTATCTGCACGTGCCGGTGCACATGCTGCTCGGAATCGCCGCGCTGCCCGTCGCCGCCGAACCGCCGCCGAATCTGAACGAGATACTGCGCCTGCGCAGCCACATCATCGGCGCGCGCATCAGGCAGGCGCGGATGGCGCGCGCAGAGAGCGAAGCCGACTGTGCCGCGGCGCTCGGCGTGCCGCGCGCCACGCTGACGGCGTGGGAGATCGGGCGCCGGCAGCCTGGCATCGCCGAACTCGAGCGCATCCTCGCCCACTACGGCATGATCTGGGACGACCTGCTCGACCTCGGCATCGGCCCGCTCGGCGAAATGCAGATGGCGCAGGCGCAGCGCGCGCAGTTCGAGGCGCTGCCGGCGGAACTGCGCGCGCTGATCTGCGACCCGCGCTCGCAGCCGCTGCTGCAGCTCGCCGCGCGCCTGCATCGGATGCCGCGCCACGAGCTGCGCGCGATCGCGTCGGCGCTCGGCACGCTGGCCGACGAACTCGACGCCGCCGAGCGAACCGGCGACGGCCCGCTCGGGAACGACGCCGAATGACGGCTACTTGAGCGCGTCCATCGTCAGCTTGCCCGTGCGCACCGCATCGCGGAAGACGGCGATCGTCTCGCCCACCGCCTCGACGAGCGGACGGCGCGGCACGCCGCCCAGCAGCGCATCGAGCGGCGAGCCGTCCAGCGATTCCGGGAACGGCAGCTGCTTATCGTCGAACGTGATGCGTCCAGCAGCAGTAGGCTCGGCGACGACGATGGCGTCGACCAGTTCGCGCATGTGCAGCACCGCGCCCGGCAGGTTGTAGACCTCGGCGCCGGCGAATTCGACCGACGCGCAGGCGAGGAACGTGCGCGCCACGTCGTCGGCATACTCGTAATCGGCGCGGCCGCCGTACGGGATGTGATACGACGCGCCGACGGCGGCGGCGAACATCGCCTTCGTCGGCGCGCTCGTCATGCCCTGATCGCGCGCCGGGCCGTAGACGATGTACGGGCGCAGTCCGATCGAGCTGACGCCGTTCTCCTTGAAATAGATGCGCGCCGTCCCCTCGTTCGCCTGCTTGTAGACGCCGTAGAGCGTCGCCGGATGGCCGGTGGCGTCCGGGGCCACAGACTCGCCGGGGCGTGCGTCATCGACGTCGTAGACGGCGGCCGAGCTGGCGTAGACCACGCGCTGCACCTGCTGCGGACGGCGGCGGGCCGCCTC
>JBIIIA010000193.1:0-6241 GCA_044235195.1 Thermoflexales bacterium | reverse complement strand
TCGCTGGGGTGGGCGGCGCGCAGCCACGCCGCACCGTCGAGCGTGGGCAGATCGCGCCCGAACATCTTCGAGAAATTCCATTTGGCCGGGATGGCCATCGGCGCCCACAGCAGGCCGCACGCCAGCGTCGCCGCGCCGACGACGCCGGCCGCCTTGGCCGGCAGCGCGCGCGCAGCGAGCAGGCGCGCCAGCCCGTATGCGGCGGCGATCGACCACAGCGACCACGTCTGATACCAGAACTTGAACACGCTGTTCAGGCGCGTGCCGAACAGGTCGCGCACGAAGACGAATTCGATGGCGAACACCAGCGCTGCTCCGACGGCCACCAGCAGCAGCGCGAAGCGGTCGGCGGCGGCGACGGTCGTCGAGGCTTCGTCGCCGGCGCGGCGGGCGAGGGCGGTCGCCACGGCCACCGCGCCGACGCACGCCGTGAGCAGCGCGGTCCAGGGCGAGGTGATGCGCTCGAGCAGCCGCGCGCGGATTTGGTCGCCGGTCGCGCCGAGCGCGGCACCGGTGCTGCGGAATTCGTCGAGCAGCGCGCGCGCCTCGCGGTTCAGCAGGGCGAATAACACGGCTGCGGTGAGCGCGCCGATCAGCAGCAGCGCCAGCAGCTCGGCGCTGCGCCGCAGCAGTGCGCGCGTCGGCATGCCCGTGCCGCGCAGCGCCAGCGCGACGAAGCCGGCCGCGGAGACGAATAGCGGCGTGAACATCAGCAGGAAGTGCGTCAGGCGCGTGCCGTTGAACAGGTTCGGCATGATGCCCTGCGCCTGCGTCTGCAGGGTGACGTGGAACGGCAGGTACACGGCGTACGCCGCGGCCAGCGTGGCGACGCCGGCGACGGCCGGCAGCGCGAGCGATTCGCCGCGCACGCGGTAGCCGAGCAGGCGCGCGGCGAGATACACCAGCGCGGCCATCGGCAGGTCGATCGTGTTCAGAAAGCCGATTGCGCCGATGGCGACCGCGTCCAGCAGCGCGCCGCCGACGGCGAGTTCGCGGCGTTCTTCGGCGTGGCCGCGGTAGAGCAGGTGCGAGAGCGCCGCGCCGAAGGCCAGCATCAGGAACGGCAGCGCCAGCGTGTGCGGGTGGTTGTCGCCGAGCGTGAAGCTGAAGATCGGCGCTTCGGTGATGATCTCCTGTTCGTCGCCGGTGACGGAGTAGTCCTTGACCACGCGCGACCAGTCCCACCACCACGGGAACCAGCCGGACGGCGCGATGCCGTCGCACGCCTCGGTGCGCTGCGCGATGTCGCGCACGTCGAGCCAGGCGAACGCTGTCGTCGGCAGCGAATTCGTGCAGCGCAGCGCCCCCATCAGCCCGCCGAGATTGCCGGCTGTGGTGAGCATCAACGCCGCGACGACGCCGACGGCCGCGGCCGCCAGCGAGCGACTCGGCCGATGGATCATCCACAGGTTGAAGCCGAGCGAGGCCGCGCCCGTGGCGGCCAGCGCCGGGATCGTGGCGCCGCCGAGGTTGAAGGCGATCGACGCCGCCACGCCGCTCAGCTTGCTCAGCTGCGCGAACATCAGATAGCCGAAGTAGTAGTAACTGATCGGCAGCCCGGTCAGCCACGGGTCGTTCGGCGGGAACGTCGGCGCGCGCAGGATGGCGTTGATCATCATGGATTCCATGAATTTCTCGCCGCCGCTCTCGATGATTTCCGGCGTGTAGGAGCGCACGTACGACCAGCCGAGGAAGAAGACGAGGAATACTGCCTCTGCGAGCACGATCGCCGCGCGCGGCGTCGCTCGTGTGTCGCGCACCGCGCGATTGGCAGCGAACGCGGCCGCCCAGAGCGCGGCCAGCCCGAACGCTGCGGCGCCGGCGCCGTTGGGCGCCCAGCCGAGCGCGACGATCGCCCAGTAGAAAAATGCGCCGAACAGCACGCCGGCCGCCTTGCCGATCCCGTAGCCGCGGTCGGGCAGGCGACGCAGCCATGCACGTGCCAGCCACGCGCCGCCGAGCGCGAACGCCTGCACCCAGACGTACCAGAGAAGGAGTTCTTGCATTTGCATGGTTCGGGAATGCCTCTGTTGCTATGAAAGACCGCCGACGACCGACGGCGGTCGGCGGTCGGTCGCCACAGGCTACGCAGCAGCGATGTCGGCGAGCGACGAAATCACGGTCGGCGGCGGCGCGGCGCGCACGGCGCTGCGGATGTCCTTGAAGCCCGAACCGGTCAGCTGCAGCACGACTTCGTCGCTGCTGCGGATCAGGTTGGCGCGGCGGGCGGCCTGCAGGCCGACGTACGCCGCGGCGCAGGCAGGTTCCACGAAGACGCCGGCGTCGCGCGCGAGGATCGACATGGCGGCGAGCATGTCGTCGTCTTCGGCCTCGATCACCGTGCCGCCGCTGGTGCGAATGGCGCGCAGCGCGGCGACGCCGTCGCACGGCGTATCGACGGAGATGCCACTGGCGATCGTGTCCGATGCGATTTCCTCGAATGCCTCGTCGCCGCGCTGGAATGCGCGCGCAAGCGACGGCGCGCGTACCGCGGTGACGCCGATGAAGCGCGGCATGCGCTCGATCCAGCCGAGCTGGGCCAGTTCACGGAATCCCTTGTGCACGCCGCTCAAAATGTTGCCGTCGCCGAGCGGGACGATGACCACGTCCGGCGCGCGGAACGGCCGCGCGGTGCGGCTGCCGCCGTGGCGTGCGAGCTGCTCGGCGATTTCGAAGCCGGCGGTTTTCTTGCCCTCGCGCGTGTACGGGTTGGTGCCGGTGCTGCGGTTGTACCAGCCGAAGCGCTCGCAGGCTTCGGCCGCCAGGCGCACGGCGTCGTTGTAGCTGCCGCGCACGACGTAGACCGTGGCGCCGTGAATGGTGATGCCGGCCAGCTTGCCCTCGGGGGTGCCCTGCGGCACGAAGACGACCGCGCGCCGGTCGGTGCCGCTGCACATGGCGGCGAGGGCGCCGGCGGCGTTGCCGGTGGAGGCCACGCAGATCGTGGTGCGCCCTTCGGCGATCGCCTGCGCGACGACCATCGCGCTGGCGCGGTCCTTGAACGAACTGCTCGGCAGGCGGCTGTCGTCCTTCAGCCAGATGCTGCGCACATCGAGCGCCGCTTCCAGCCGCGGGGCGCGATAGAGCGGCGTGTCGCCGAGCATCGTCAGCGGCGTCGGCAGGCCGCGCGGCATCGGCGCCGGCAGCAGCGGCGCGAAGCGCCAGATCGAGCGGTCGTCGCTGGCGGTGAGCGTGATCGGGGCGACCTCGCGGCCGATGCGCGCGTAGTCGTAGACCGCATCGAGGTTGCCGCCGTCGGCCGGGCAGGTATAGGTGACGTCGGCGGTCGAATGGAGTTCACCGCACGTCAGGCAGCGGAAGCCGAGCAGGTAGGGGTTCATGACGTCGGTAGTCTACAAGGCTCAGACGGTGAGCGTGCGCCAGCGCCCGCGCCGATAAAGCGCGTAGATGACGACGGCGCGCACCAGCCAGTCGACGGCGGTGCCGATCCAGACGCCGTCTAGGCCCATGCCGAGGAATATCGTGAAGAACCACACGGCGGCGACGCGAAAGAAGACTGCGCCGATGAGGGACACGATCATCGGCGAGCGCATGTCGCCAGCGCCGCGCAGGGCGGCGCTGTAGATCATGTAGATCGCCAGCGTCGGCAGTTCGAGCGCCGAGATGCGAATCGTGCTCGCGGCGAGGTCCAGCACTTCGGGCGAGGCTCCGAACGCCGCGGCCAGCTGCGAGCCGAAGGCGACGAAGCCGGCGCCGATGGTGCACATGAGCACCACGCCGAAAATGGCGGAGCGGCGCGTGGAGAGTTCAGCGATGCGCTGGCTGCCGGCTCCGAGCGCCTGGCCGACGAGCGTCGAGACCGCGGTGGCCAGGCCGGCGCCGGGCATGAATGAAAGTGACTCGACGCTGTTGGTGATCTGATTCGCCGCGATCGACGCCGCGCCGAGGCTGCTGACGATGCCCATGAACGTGATGAAGCCGACGCGCTGAATGGCGGCCTCGGCGATGTTCGGCAACGCCAGCTTCCAGATGCGGGCGATTTCCTGGCGATCCCAGATCAGCATGTCGCGCAGCGTGAGCTTCGGCCGCGAGATGCCGGACAGCAGTGCACCGAATGCCAGCAGCCCGCCGATGCTGTTGGCGATCATCGCCGCCGTCGCTGCGCCGCGCACGCCGAAGCCAGGCAGAGGGCCGGCGCCGAAGATCAGCACCGTCGCCAGGGCGATGTTGATCACGTTCACCAGCAGGGTGATCAGCATCGGCGTGCGCGTGTCGCCGGCGGCGCGCATCACCATGCTGAGGACGATGCGGGGGAACATCAGCACCGAGCCGAGCGTGATGATGTTGGCGTACTCCGCGGCCATGCCGGCCACGGCGGCGCGTTCGACAGGATTGGGATCCTGCACCAGCAGCTCGAAGAAGGGCCGCGACGCGGCGATCATCAGCGGTGTGACGATGAGCGAGAGAATCACCGTCAACGAGATCGACTGTCCGGCCGAACGGCGTGCGCCTGCGTAGTCGCCGGCGCCCCATGCCCGCGCGACGACGGCCAGCACGCCGATGCCGAGAGACATGACCACGCCCATCGCGATGAACAGATAGGTGCCGCTCAAGCCGACGGCGGCCAGCGAAATCGGGTCCTGGAGCCAGCCGATCAGCAGCGTGTCGACGAAGAAGACGGCGGTGGTGAGCAGGTTTTCGAGGACGGCCGGCACCGCCAGGCGGATGATGTTCCGGTTGAGCGCGGATTCGTCGAGGAGCGGGGTGTGCGTGGAGGTTGTCTGGGTCACGATATTCGGCGTCGCCGTTCGACGAGGAAAGGCCGACGCATCGGCGGAGTATACGAATGACCGGCAACGACTACAATTCACGCCTATGGCGAAAATTACGTTCATCGGTGCCGGCAGCACCGTCTTCGCAAAGAACCTGATGGGCGACATCCTGAGCTTTCCGGAGCTGGCGTCCAGTGAAATCGTTCTCTTCGACATCGATCCGGAGCGCTTGAAAACGTCCGAGATCGTGGCGCACAAGGTGGCGCAGGCGCTCGGCGCGAAGCCGAAGATCGTGGCGACGACCGATCGCCGCGCGGCGCTCGACGGCGCGAGCTACGCCATCAGCATGATTCAGGTCGGCGGCTACAAGCCCGGCACGGTGACGGATTTCGAGATTCCGAAGAAGTACGGCCTGCGCCAGACGATCTCCGACACGCTCGGCATCGGCGGCATCATGCGCGGCCTGCGCACGATCCCGGTGCTGCTCGACATGTGCCGCGACATGGAGCAGGTGTGCCCGGACGTGACCTTCCTGCAGTACGTGAACCCGATGGTCATGAACATGATGGCCATTCAGCGCGCCACGAAGATCAAGGCGGTCGGCCTGTGCCACAGCGTGCAGGGCACGGCTGAGCAGCTGGCGCACGACATCGGCGTGCCGATCGACGAGATCAACTACGTGTGCGCCGGCATCAACCACATGGCGTTCTACACGAAGTTCGAGCGCAACGGCGAGGATTTGTACCCGTTGATCCGCAAGGTGTACGAGGAGAATCGCCAGCCGTCGTGGAACCTGGTGCGCTACGAGATCTTCAAGCGCTTCGGCTATTTCGTCACCGAATCGAGCGAGCATTTCGCGGAGTACACGCCGTGGTTCATCAAGCGCGATCGGCCGGACCTGATCGACGCGTTCAACATTCCGCTCGACGAGTACATCCGCCGCTGCGAGGAGCAGCTGGCGGGCTGGCACAAGATGCGCGCCAGCCTCGAGGCGGGTGAGGACATTTCGGTGCGCCGCAGCCACGAGTACGGTTCGCTGATCGTGCACTCGATGGAGACCGGCCAGCCGCGCGTGATCTACGGCAACGTGGCCAACAACGGGCTGATCGACAACCTGCCGCAGTCGCACTGCGTCGAGGTGCCGGTGCTCGTCGACAAGAGCGGCCTGCAGCCGACGAAGATCGGCACGCTGCCTCCGCAGCTGGCGGCGATGATGCAGACGAACGCCAACGTGCAGGAGCTGGTCGTGCAGGCCGCCCTCACCGGCAAGCGCGAGTACATCTATCACGCCGCCGCACTCGATCCGCACACCGCCGCCGAACTGAGCCTCGATCAGATCTGGTCGCTCGTCGACGACCTGATCGCCGCGCACGGCGACTTGCTGCCGCAGTATCGGTAGGACGCATCCGCCGCTTGGGGCGAAATTTCGCCGTCGCCTACGCCTCACCCCCTGACCCCCTCTCCCCCTCGATTTCGCTTCCGTTTTTACCGGGCAAAGTACTGATAAG
>JBIIIA010000192.1:0-6332 GCA_044235195.1 Thermoflexales bacterium | reverse complement strand
GTCGGTGCAGTCCGGCGGGAACCAGCTGCGGAAGTAATCGGCGAACGGCCGGAATTCATAGACCTTGTCGAGCGAATGATTCTCGGGGTCGGTCTCGTTGCCGGAGTAGAACATGCGCTCGAACGGGTGGGGCGGCAGGTACGGCGAATGCGGATCCATGTGGCGCAGGAAAAGGAAGAACGGCTTGCCGTCCTTCGCGCCGGCGGCCAGCTCACGCAGCTCGGGCACGGTCACTTTGTTGAGGTTCTCAGCCTTGGGGCTGCGGCCCTCTTCCCAGCTGCCCCACCCTGCGAAGTCGAGATACTTCTGAAAGCCGCGCGAGGCCGGGTTGCCGCTGAAGCCCACGCACGTGGTGGCGTAGCCCTGCTCGCCGAGCACTTCGGCCAGCGTCTTGAGATGCTCGCCGAGGCCGCCCTTGTGGCGCAGCGCCACGACGTCGGTGCCGAATACGTCCATGCCGGTGAACATCGAGGAATAGCCCGGCGTGGTCGGGATGCTCGGGCTGATCATCTCGAACACCGTGCCGCCCTGCGCGTACTTGTCGATGTGCGGCGTCGTCAGGTGCTTGTAGCCGTACAGGCTCATGTGATCGCGCAGCAGGCTGTCGATGCCGAACAGAATCAGATTGAATTTCTTCTTTGCCATAGTGGTTGAATCTCCGGCTCAGCGCGCGCCGAGCTGCTTGAGGATCGCGTTCATGTAGCCGTAGCTCTCCGAGGCGATGCTGCACACGGCCGGCAGCGAGTGGTCCTTGGCGCCGATGACCTCGAGCACCACCGGGCCGTCGTAGCCGCCGTCGACCATCGTCTTGAAGTAGGCGAACAAATCGATGTCACCGCGTCCGCAGGCCTGCATGGCCGGAACGCCCGGCGTCGGGCCGCGGCCCTTGCAGTCGCGGATGTGCACGTGCTTCACGCGCGACAGCACTGCAGCCAGCGCCGGCGCGGGATCTTCGTTGGCGCGATGAATGTGGCTGGGGTCCATGTCCACGCCGAACGCCGGCGAGGAGATCTTCGCCATCGCACGCAGCGTCGTCGGCGTGTTGTACACGCTGTTGCCGACGTGCGCCTTGCAGCACAGCGTGACGCCGTGCGCCGCGGCGCGTTCGGCCATCACCGCGATCAGATCAGTCTGGCGCTCCAAATCCTCCTCGACGTCCATCTTGCCGCCCGGGCCGATGTTGACGATCGGGATGCCGATCGCCGCGCCGGCCGCGAACGCCTTCTCCAGCCGCTCGGGGTCCAGCGACGCCACTTCCATCGAGAGCAGCTGCAGCCCGGCGTCGGCCACAATGCGCCGAATGTCGTCCGCCTGCGCCTGCCAGTCGTCGAGCACAAGATGCTCGCACATACCCTTGATCGCCGATAGTTCGATGCCGTCGTAGCCGGCGGCCTTGATGTGCTGCGCAGCGGTGGCCAGGTCGTAGCCGCCGAACAACACGGAATTCACTCCGAGCTTGATCATGAATGCCTCTATTTCGGAAGATTACAAATCGACGACGCTGTGCGTCTCGAACGACTTGATCGCCGCCTCGATGATCTTCTGCACGTGCAGCGCATCTGCGCCGGAGCCGTTGATCCGATCCCACGGCGTCTTGGCGTCGAGCTGATCGACCCACGCGCCGATGCGGCTCTTGAAGGTTTCGGGGAACGCGCGCATGCCGCCGAGATATCCGTAGCTCTCGGTCTCGATGCTGTCGCGGCGATAGAACGTGAGCTTCTCGCACGCCTCTTCGAGCAGGAAGCGCCCCTGCGAGCCGGACACGTCGCAGAACTCCAGGCCGAAGCCGCCGCCGGCGTCGTAGCTGCCGGTCAGGTTGCCGACCACGCCGTTCTCGAACTGCAGCGCCACCTGCGCATTCGACCACGTCACGCGATCGACGCCGGCCAGCGTGCGCCCCTTGTTCATGAACGCCGCCACGCTCTTCACATCACCGCAGAAATAGCGCATCACGTCGAACGAGTGCGGATGCAGCGCGCGCAGATGGAACCACGGCGAGGTCTCGACCGGGTTGTTGATCCACATGCGCATGTTGATCATGTGCAGCTTGCCGAGGCGGCCCTCGTCGATCCATCCGCGCGCGCGCAGCGCCGCCGGCGTGAAGCGATGGTTCAGGTTGATGCCGTACGCAACCTTCTTCGACGCAGCCACGGCGACCATCTCCTCGGCTTCTTCGACGACGTTGCTGATCGGCTTTTCGCCGAGCACCGGGATGCCGGCGTTGAGCAGCTCGATCGTCGGCTTGTAGTGGTCGCTGCCGTTTTCCTCGCCGCGCGTGGCGACGCTGCAGCCGTCCAGCTGAATGCCCGAATCGAGCATCTCCTGCACGGAGTAGAACGCGCGCGCGCCGAATTTCTTCGCAGCGGCATCGGCCTTCTCCTTGATGACGTCGCACACGGCGACCAGTTCGACCTTCGGGTTGTTCTTGTATACGTCGGCATGGATCGATCCGATGTTGCCTACGCCGACTACGCCTACTTTGAGTGTCATCTATGTTCTCCTGTAAATACGAATAGCGAGTATGTACGTTCCCGCCGCAATGCGAAAGTCACCGTGATTCGATCGTGATGCGTCGTCCCTCGTGCGCCGATCGATACGCGGCGAGGATGATTTCGATGCAGGCCCGGCCTTCGGCGGCGGTGGCGATCGGGCCGCGCCGGCCATGCAGAAAATCGACGATCGGCCGTGCCAGTCCGCGGATGCGATTGCCGTGCGGCACGTCGGCCGGCAGATCGAACGTCTCCCAGTCCTTGGCGCCGGCACGGAAGATCTTGAGCGCCGCCGCACCGGCCGGCCGCGGCAGCGACGACGCCGGCGAGTCGCCGTAGTAGTGCACGATCGTCCCGGCGTCGCCGTAAATTTCCGTCGTCGACTCGGCGGCCAGCATCGTCGAGCTGTTCACCAGCAGTCCCATGGCCCCGCCGGCGAAGCGCAGCAGCGCCACGCCGTTGTCGTCGGGCGCGACGTCGGTGACGACGTTGTCGATCTCCGCCATCACGCTGACCGGCATGCCCATCGTCCACAGCAGAAAATCCGCGGCGTGCGACGCGTCGTCCATGAACATGCCCATGTTCTGCACCGGATCGATGTGCCAGTTGCCGGGGACCGCCCACTGCTTGTTCAACAGCATGGGAATGGCGTGCCGGCGCTTGATCAGAAACACGTTGCCGATCGCGCGCTCCTGCAGCAGCTCGCGCATTTTTACATTCACTGGATCGACGCGCATCTGGTACGCCATGCTGAAGGGCACGCCGGCCTCGCGCACGGCGACGGCGATGGCGTCGCAGTCCGCGAGCGTCAGCGCCATCGGCTTCTGCAGCACGATGGCCTTGCCGGCGCGCGCCGCAGCGATGCAGTGCTCGGCGTGCCGATTGGTCGGGCTGGCGACGATCACGGCGTCGACGTCGGCGCGTGCCAGCAGCGCATCGAGCGACGACTCGAACGCGAGACCGAACTTTTCGCACTGCGCACGGCCGCGCGCTTCGTCGTCGTCCCACGCCGCCGTCACCCGCGCGTCGTCGAAGCCGGCGATCACGTCGATGTATGCGTTGACGTGTGCGTGCGCAAAGCTGATGATGCCGATGCCGAGCGTTGAAGAATTCGTCATAGCGATTGCCTGTTACATGCCCTTGCGACGCCGAAAGATTTCGTACGGCCCGGAGCTGCCGTACGGCAGATAGTGTTTACGAATGTACTCATCGAGAATTTCCACGCCGCTGTCTTTATTCGCGTCGTTCTTTTCCTGCGCGCCTTCGAACATCGCCGTCAGGAACAACACCGGCGGCCGCGTGCGTTCGAGCTCCGCCACGATCTCGCGCTGCACCGGCGCCGTTTCGATCAGGCCGGGATGCATTTCGTGATAGCGCGTGAGCGCCCGGCGCCCGGCAAGAAAGTACGACATGACGTCGTTGGCAAACACCTTGTCGTGGTTTTTTAAACCGAAGTAAATCGGCTGCCCCGGCTCGAGATAAAACCTCGACGCGAGATAGACGTTCAGCTGCCAGTCTTCGATGGGCAGCCCCCACGCAGACGGCGGCCCATTGCGCACGCGCCCGGCGAGCTTGGCGCGCACCTCGTTGTCGCGACGCACGGTCTGCCAGCTGTCCAGCGGCTCGACGAGCAGCGCAGCCACCAGCGTCACCAGCACGGTCGTCGTCAGCCAGCGCGCGACATTTCCCAGCCGCGCCATGCCGCTCGCCAGCGCCGGCAGCAGCAGCAGCGACGTCAGGAAGAAATGCACGGTGTGAATCAAGTCCGATCGCACGCGCGCCTGATTGAAGCCGAAGACGCCGAACATGACGACGGCCAGCATCGCCAGCGCTCCGGCGCGAGACGCGGCATCGATCGGCCGCGCCAATTCGCGCACCGCGATGATGAGCGAAAGGCCGTAGATCGCGAACGGCACGTAGAACGGCAGCGAATCAGGCGCACCGGTGAATTCGGGATACGGCAGATCGCGCACCTTCGGAAATTCCGTCAGCGGGAAAATCAGCAGCTGCGTCGCCAGCTCGTGCACGTTCACCTGCAGCAGGAAGAAGAGCGCCACCGGTGCGACGATCACCGCAGCGCCGACGACGAATCGCACCCACGATCGCAGCCAGATCATGAACGGCTCGCGAGCAAAAACGCCGTCGACGGCGCGCGTGATCACCAGCGCCACGGCGAGGTAGGCGGCCATGTCGTGCCGAAACGCAAATGCCGCGCCGAAGGATAGACCGGCGGCAAGATTCCAGCGCGGGTCGCGGCGTGCATGCAGAAACAGCGCAATGCAGACGAAGCTGAACAACAGCCCCTGGAAGATCGGGTACGAAAAGAATCCGTAGAACGTCAGCCAGATCACGGTGAACGCCCAGATCGGCGCCGCCGCCCGCCGGCCACCAGCCTGCGCAGCGAGCGCGGCGCACGCCAGCGCCAGCAGCGCGCGCGTGAGCATGTCCCACCAGCGCGCAGCGAGGACCGATTGTCCCGTCACCGAAAACAGCGCCGCGAGAAAGTAATACTGGCCCGGGCTGTACTGCGTCCAGAAATCACGATACGGCAGTTCGCCGTTCATGATGCGCGCCGCGCCGAACAGAATGATGCCTTCGTCGTAGATGTTCAGTCCGTTGTACAACCCCGGCCATTGCCAGAGCAGCGCGAGGACTACACCGATCACCGGCATGGCTGCGCGCGCGATGCGCGAGCCCATAGCTGCGCGCATCGCGGCGGAGAGCGAACGAATTCCGTTCACCGTGCTAGATGCCTTTCAGTTCGAGCTCGTCGGCGCGATGACACGCCACCAGATGACCGTCGGCCATCGGCTGAAACAGCGGCGTTTCCTGGCGGCATTTATCGATCGCATACTTGCAGCGCGGATGGAAGGCGCAGCCCTTCGGCAGGTTCGCCAGGTCCGGCACTTCGCCGGACGAAACCACGCGCTGCGTGCGCATTCGGCTGGTCGTGCGCGGCACCGACGACAACAGCGCCTCGGTGTACGGATGGCGCGGCCGACCCAGAATTTCCTGCTTGGTGCCGAGTTCGACCATGCGGCCGGCGTACAACACGGCCACGCGATCGCACATGTAGCGCACCACGTTCATCGCGTGCGTGATGAACATGTACGTCAGCTTGTATTCCGATTGCAGGTCTTTGAGCAGGTTCAGAATCTGCGCCTGCACCGACACGTCGAGCGCCGACACCGGCTCGTCGGCCACCACCAGGCTCGGCTTCACCACCAGCGCGCGCGCAATGCCGATGCGCTGGCGCTGGCCGCCCGAGAAGCTGTGCGGGTAGCGGCGCAGATGTTCGCTGCGCAGGCCGACCTGCTTGACCACTTCCTCGACGCGATCCTGCAGCTCGCGGCCCGACGCCAGTCGGTTCACCAGCAGCGGCTCGCCGACCGAGTCGAGCACCGTCATGCGCGGGTTCAGCGACGAATACGGATCCTGAAAGATCATCTGCGCGTTGCGCCGCAGCTGACGCAGCTCCGGGCCGTCCAGCTGCGTCACCGGCACCTTCTGGCCCTGGATGCGCAGGTTGACCTCGCCCGACGTCGGTTCGTACAAGCGCAGCAGCGTGCGGCCGAGCGTGGTCTTTCCGCTGCCGCTCTCACCGACCACGCCGAGCGTCTCGCCCGGCTGCGCCGTGATGCTGATGCCGTCGACCGCTTTCACGTAGCCGACCGTGCGGCGCAGAAAGCCCTTCTGCACCGGGAAATATTTCTTCAGATCGATGATCTCGAGCAGCGGCTCGCCGGAGACGATCGAGGATGACGAGGGTGTTGCACTCATGAATTCTTCCTTGGTGCTCATCCGTATATTCGAGGCTGAGTCGCCATGCCCCGGCCTCCGGCC
>JBIIIA010000191.1:0-6336 GCA_044235195.1 Thermoflexales bacterium | reverse complement strand
TCCGCGGATCGAGTGCATCGCGCAAGCCGTCGCCGAGGAAGGTAAACGCGATCACCAGCACCGAAACGACCACGGCCACCACCAGCAGGTAATCAGGCTGGCCAGTGACGGTGCTGTACGCATCGATGAACAAACGCCCCCAGCTGGTGACGAAGAAATCCTTGGCGTTCAGCGACGGGCGCAGCCCCAGGCCGATGTAGCCCAGCGCCGCCTCGGCAATGATGAAGCGCGGGATAGCGAACGCCATCCAGACCACCAGAATGCCGATGCTGTTGGGCAGCACGTGTTTGAAAATGATGTGGCCGTCGGAAGCGCCGAGGCTGCGTGCAGCCTCGACGAACTCAAGGTTGCGCAGCGCCAGCGCCGAGCCGCGCATCTGGCGCGCCAGGCCGCTCCACGTCACCGACGCCAGCGCCAGCAGAAACAGCCAGATGCCGTTGCCCAGCCGCCCGAATTTGGTCTCACCCAGCGAAATCATCACCAGAATCAGGATCAATTCAATCGGAATGGCATAGAACACGTCGTTGATGCGCATGAGGATGTTGTCCGTCATGCCGCCGACGTAGCCGGAGACGAAGCCGATCACCGTGCCGATCAGCAGCACGACGATCGCCGGCAGCAGGCCGGCCACCAGCGACGAACGCGTGCCGTACAGCAGGCGGCTGACGATGTCGCGGCCGCCGCCAGCGCTGTCGGTGCCGAGCAGAAACTGCGAATCGTACTTCTGGCCGGCCGGCGATTCCGCGCGCCAAAAGGGCGGCAGCTGCGCCTTGCCACTGATCGCCTTGACCGGGCTGTGTGGTGCGAGCACATCGGCAAACAAGCCGGCCAGCACATACAACAGCACGATCACCGCGCTGATCAACGCTGGCCGGTTGCGGCGCATCCGACGCCACGCCAGCGACCAGACGCCTTGTGCGTCGGTCGATTTGAAATACGCCTTCGAAGCGAAAGTTGCGGATTCGGCCATGGGTTTGGAGAAGGCACGCCGCTATTCGACACGAATGCGCGGATCGACGATGCCGTAGAGAATGTCGACGCTCAGATTGCCGAGGATGACGAGCATGAAATAGAACAACGTCGTGCCCATGATCAATGAGTAATCGCGCTGGCCGATGGCACGAACGAAGTCCACGCCGACGCCGGGCACGCCGAAAATTTGCTCGATCACGATCGAGCCGGTGAGCAGGCCAGCCAGCGCCGGCCCGAGGATGGTAATCACCGGGATCAGCGCGTTGCGCAGAATGTGTCGCCAGATCACCGCGCTCTCTCGCGCGCCCTTCGCACGCGCCGTGCGCACGTAATCCTGTGCCATGACCTCGAGCACCGTCGTGCGCATGTAGCGCGCAAACACCGACATCATGTTCAGCCCGAACATCACGCCAGGCAGCAGAAACGCGCTGATGCCGGCCCGTGACCAGTCCTGCGTGACATTCGTGAGCTTGAGCGTCACCGCGAAAACAATGATGGCGAAGAAACACGCCACGAAGCCCGGCACCGCCGAGCCGATGTTCGTGAAGAACGTGACGACGTAATCGAACAGCGAGTTCTGCCGCAGCGCCGCCAGCACGCCCAGCGGAATGCCGATCAGCACGGCAAAGCCGAATGCAATCGCGCCGAGTCGCAGCGTGTAGCCGAATTTCGAATCGAGAAAAGTTTTGCCCTCCGGCGGGCTGAACAGGATCTCCTGTACGGTCTTGCCGCGCTGGCGATACGACGGCCCGAGGTTGCCACACACTGCACCGCACTTGAACGCACCCTCATCGTCGAAGTCGCCGATGATGTACGCCACGAATTGCCGCCATGCCGGCTTGTTCAAGCCATATTGCAGCTCCAGCAGCTTGACCGTGCGTGGATCCACCTGCTTGCTCTGGGGATCACGATCCCACGGACCGCCCGGAACAGACTTCATCAGCACGAACGTGATCAGCGAGATCGCCAGAAACGTCGGGATGAAGAAAAGAAAACGCCGACCAAGAAAACTCGCCATGTGAGCACCACTTCCAAAGCTGTCGAACACATCTGCATGCATTCGACAGCTTTGGAAGAAGCGGGTGCACGAAGCGTGCGCAGACTCTTGCCTCGTGCACCCGATCTCATACCACCATCGGCCGTCGAACTACGGAAGCATCGCGGTATCGATGTCGATGCTTGCTGGATTCACGTCACCCGGCCACACATCCTGCGGCGTGGTCTGGTATCCGGTTACCCAAGGCTTGACCATATAGGAATGGACTGTATTGAAGAAGAACGCCACCGGATTGTCGTCGACCAGCATGTCCTGCGCCTGCTGATACAGCTCGGCGCGCTTGACCGGATCGCCTTCGACGTCGGCCTGATCGATCAGCTTGTCGAATTCCGGGTTTGCGTAACCGACGAGGTCGGCGAACGTCGTCGTCGACTTCCAGTACACGCTCAGCCAGTTCTGCGGATCCGGATAGTCTGCGCACCAGCCGCCGAGGAACATTTGCAGATCGCTCGTCTTGTCCTTCTGCGCGGCGCTGTAGGCCGTCGGCTCGACGGGCTTGAGTTCGACCTGCAGGCCCTCGAACACTTCCTGGAAGCGGGCAGCCAGCCATTCATGATGCGTGCGGCTGCGCGGAGAGTCCGCGAACGTGAGCACGATCGGCGGCAGCTTGTCGATCGAACCGTAGGACGACTCGGCGATCAGCGCCCGGGCGCGCTCCGGATCATAGGCGCCGCGGGTCTCCCCTTCCTTGTGGCCGGGGTAGCCCAGCGGAATCCACGTCAGCGTCGGCGCGCCGAGTCCGGCGAGCACGTCGGTGACCCAACGTTCGCGGTCGAGCGCCACGGTGAACGCCTCGCGCACCTTGGCATCGTTGAACGGCGCGACGTAGTTGCGGAAATGCATCGCCGCAGTGCACGAACCTGCGTAGATCAGCGCTTCCTTCTTCAACGCTTCATCGTTCATGACTGCCGGGTAATCTTCCGCAGCCAGACCCACGATGTCGAATTCGTTGTTCTTATACGCCTGGAAGGCTATGTTCGAGTCGGTGATATACGAATACTCGACCGTCACCTTCGGCGCGCCACCCAGGTAATTCGGATTCGGCACGAAAACCGCCTTCACGAACGGCTCCAGGCTCTTCAGAATGTACGGGCCATTCCCGATTTGAAATTTCGAGCTGTTCCACCAGTTCTCGCCGCCCGCAGCGATGTTCTCTTCCTTCACCGGGTAACCGACCCAGATGCCGAGAACAGTGTGGAAATACGGAGCCGGCTTGCTCATTTTGACCTTGAGGGTCAGACAATCGAGCTGCTCGTAGTCTTTGCACGGTGCGCCAGCTGCATCGAGCGCGACCACGCTCTCGCGCAACGTCTTCTCGGCTTCGGCCACGGCTTCGGCCTTCGTAGCATCTTCCTTCGCCGCAGCGAAGGCAGCTTGCCATTCCGGTGCGCCGACGATCTCGTTCGTGATCGTGCCGTACCCACCCGCCGTCTCCGGATTGATGTTGCGAATGATGACGTACTCAAAACGCTTGGCGTTGAGCAGAGTCCCGTCGCTGTACTTCAGGTCCTTGCGCAGCGTGAACGTCAGTTCGGTCTGTTCCGCGTTGTACTCCCACTTCTCGGCCGAGCCGGGCACCGTGGCGAGCGTAGCATCCAGTTTCGTCAGACCCTCGTAGATCAGCTTCAAGTGGGCAATCTCGTTGACGAACGATGATTTCTGTGGGTCGATAACGTCGGGATACGCACCAAGGTTAATGCGCAGCACCTTGGCCTTCTCAGCCACCGGCGCCGGCTCAGCCGTCGCTACGACGACCTTCTCGACTTCCTTGATGACTTCGACCTGTACTTCCTTAGTGACTTCGACCTTTACTTCTCTTTCCACTACCTGCGGTGCACCACACGCGGAAAGCAGCAAGCTCATAGCGATCGTGGCACTGCCGACGGCAGATATTCTCTTGCAGCGCATTCGAGGTCTCCTTAACACGGGATTGGGCGACTATCTCAAGCCAAGAAACGAGCGTGGGTGACGCTGACGAGAAGACACGCAGGCTTGATTTGCGCACATCTCGGTGCCGTCATTTCTTCGATGAGACATCGTGACGACGCTCCGGATTATACGCAGCTTAGTAAATTTGCTTCATAAAATCGCTTTTATGCAACGAGCGGTAGTCGCACTGACGTTCCTGACGCTTTCCATCGCCTTCAGTCCGTCGCATTCCATGATGCACGGCGGCACTATTCCTGCGCCGACCGGCGCGCTTTCGCCACTCGAACGCGAACGCATCGAGCGCATGCTTGCGCAAAATCTGCGGGCCCTGCGCACCACCGGGCGCCTGCCGCCCGCCCGCCCCGGCACGCCGCCGCCGCTGCGCCTGCCCGTGCGCGCTGCACCCACCCTCTCCGCGGCCGACATTCACGTGCGCTCGAATTTCGTCGATCACGCCGCCGGCCCCGGCGCCCTGTCCGATTTCTTCTGCTACGGCCGCTCCTACGACCTGCCGAATTACGACCACTCCGGCACCGACTTCGCCACCTGGCCGTTCGGCTGGAAGCGCATGGACGAGGACGCCGTCCTCGTCGTCGCCGCCGCGGGCGGCATCCTCGTCGGCCGCGAGGACGGCGCCGACGACCGCAGCTGCACCCTCGGCAGCCAGCCGTGGAACGCCGCCTACATTCGCCACGACGACGGATCGTTCGCCTGGTACGGCCACCTCAAGCGCGGCACCGTCATCGACGCCCCGCTCGGCTCCCGCATCGCCGCCGGCGACGTCCTCGGCATCGTCGGCAGCTCCGGCAGCTCGACCGGCCCGCATCTGCACTTCGAGCTGCGCGCCGCCGACAACTCCGTCCTCGACCCCTTCTTCGACGGCACACCCGGCCACGACTGCAACCCCACCGTCTCCGGCTCGCTGTGGGAAGCGCAGCCGCCCTACTACGACAGCGCCATCCTGCTGCTCACCGTCGGCGACGCCCCGCCGGACGTCCCGGCCTGCCCCAGCCCGGAATCGCCGAACGTGCGCAGCGATTTCTCCCTCGACCCGTTCTCCGGCGCACAAATCTATGTCACCGCCTACTACCGCGATCTGCTGTTCGGCCAGACCACCGAATACGCGCTCCACCAGCCGGACGGCGCGCTGTTCACCACATGGAGCAGCGCCCCCGGCGCCGGAACCGCCTTTTACTGGTGGTCGCCGATCACCATTCCGCCGGGCGCCCCGGCCGGCACGTGGCATCTGCAGGCGACGCACGCTGGCGCCGTCCACCACGCCTGGTTCAACGTCGACGACCCGATCGTCATCACCGTCGCCGCGCCGGCCATCGTGCCCTGGCCGATCGGCCGCGCCCAGACAATCCGCTGGACCGACAACCTCGGCGGCCCGGTGCGCATCGAGCTGCGCCGCGCCGGCGCCTACGTCGCCACGATCGAAGCCGCCGGAAACAGCGACGGCACGGCCGGCTTCACCATGCCGACCGTGCCGTGTGGCCCGGGCTATTCCATCCGCATCACCGACGTTGCCGACCCGGCTCACTTCGCCGACAGCAGCGCCTTTCCCGTCAGCGGATGCGTGTACGTGCCGGCGGTCGTGAAGTGATAGTGGATAGTGATAGTCAATAGCCACTATCACTATCCACTATCACTTTCTGCTTACTGCACCGCCGGCACCAGCGGGAACCAGAACTTCCGCGTGCTGTCCGGCGCGGCCGCGCGCGTCGCCCGAATCACATAGCTGCGCGTCGTCGTCCCGTCCGTCACATCGACGGTCACCGTCGTCGTCTGCGTCGGGAACAGCGGGCACGTCGCCGATTCGGCCGCCGCACCGGATGCGACGCCGCGGTTGGCGCCGTTCACCGTGCACGCCCCCGCCGTCGACGAATACGCCGCCGTCGCGCCGGCGCTCAGCGTCGGCGTCACCACCAGCACGTTCGTCCCGCTCGGCACTTCCGTCTGATAGTTCAGCGTCGTCGACACGAATGCCGGCGTCAGCCCCGGGATGTCGATCGCCAGGCTGGTCGCGTACGGCTGCGCCGTCACCACGATCACGTAGTCCCGCGTCGTCCCATCCTCCGCCGTCACCGTCAGCGTGATGTACGTCGCCCCGCTGGCAGCGATGTTGCAGCCGCCGATGCCCGACTCCTCACCCGTCGAATACGACACGTCGCAGCCGCCCCCCGACGAATCTCCAGTCACGTTCTGCAGCGACGTCACCGTCGGCGTGAAGGAGAACATCACCGCGTTCGCCCCCGCCGGCACCGTCGCCGTGTGCCGCAGCGTCGACGACACCCACGCGCTCTCCAGCGCCGCCGGCGCGTCCATCGTCAGAGACGCGATCGATGCGTCTCCGGACAGACTCCCCGAAGGAATCG
>JBIIIA010000013.1:0-19758 GCA_044235195.1 Thermoflexales bacterium | reverse complement strand
CCTTGAGCGATGCGCGATATTCGGCGTCCACCACGAGCAACGCGCGGGAAATCGCCATGCGCGCCGCCGTGGACTGGCCGGTGATGCCGCCGCCCTGGATGTGCACGCTGACGTTGTAGCGGCTGTCCGCGCCGGTGATCTTCAGCGGCGCGGCGACGGCATTCACGTCCACGTCACGGCCGAAGTATTCCTCCAGCGTCTTGTCGTTCACCAGAATGGCGCCGGTGCCCTGCGGATACAGGCGCGCGCGGGCGGTGCTCGTCTTGCGGCGGCCGACGCCCTCGTAATACTGCTGTGTCTCTGACATGAGTCTCCTGATTTCTGAGTGCGGCCTCAGATCGCAACCTGCATCGGCTGCGGATTCTGCGCAAGGTTGTCGTGCTTAGCGCCGCCATACACCTTGAGCTTCTTGATCATTTTGCGGCCGAGCGGACCCTTCGGGATCATGCCCCACACGGCCTGGCGGATCACCCGTTCGGGATCCTTCACCAGCAGCTCGTTCAGCGGGACCGTGCGCAGGCCGCCGTTGTGCAGCGAGTGGCTGTAATACTTCTTGTCCACCAGGCGGGTGCCGGTGACCTTGATCTTCGACGCATTGATCACCACCACGAAATCGCCGGTATCGACGTGCGGCGTGTAGGTGGGCTTGTGCTTGCCCATCACCACCTTCGCGATCTGGCTGGCCAGGCGGCCGAGCGTCTGCCCTTCGGCGTCGATCAGATGCCATTTCTGGCTGGCGCGCGCCTCGGCCGGTTTCGCCATGTATGTCTTGTACTGTTTCATTTCACATCTTCCCGGAAGCCCGGCTGTCGGCCTCTTCCTGTCTTTCGTCCTCGTCCCGGTACGCCACGTAGGTCAGGCACAATCCTGCCGCCGCCGCCAGACCGGTGATCCGGTTCTGGTCGCCGCTCGCCAATGCCTCGACGAACGCGGCGCGGCCGATTCTGCCGCTTCCCACTTTCACCAGCGCATTCACGATGCGCCGCACCATTCGGTACAGAAAAGCGTTCGCCTCGATGGTGAACACCAGATCGCGCCCCCCGCCGGGGGCGGCGCGCTCCTCCCACCGCGCCCGCATCACCCGCCGGATCGTGCTCTCACTCTCCGACGTCGGCGACCCGAACGCAGCAAAATCGTGTTCTCCGATCAGCCCCTCCGCCGCATCGTTCATCGCAGACACGTCGAGCGCATACCCGACCTGCCACGCATACCGATCCCGCGTCGGACGACGAACCGAATCGCGATAGACGGTGTACTCGTACGTGCGGCTCAGCGCGTCGAAACGCGGGCTGAACGAGTCGTCGCACCGTCGCACCTCGCGCACCGCCGCATCCTGCGGCAGCGTCACGTTGAGCGCGCGCTGCAGCGCCTCCGGGGAATGTCGCCATTCGAGTCCGAACGCGATTACCTGCCCCGTCGCATGCACGCCACTATCCGTCCGTCCTGCGCCGTAGACAGTCACCGATTGCCCGGTGACCGTCTGCAGCGCCGCCTCGATCTCTCCCTGCACGCTGCGAAATGCGCCCTGCCGTTGAAATCCGAAGAACTCGGTCCCATCGTAGGACGCCTTCGCACGAAACTTCATCACTGCGTCTGCGGTGTTTCGTCCATCGGTGAACGACCGGCCACAGCCTGACGATTCTACCGAGAAACGAATTTCCCGCCTGCGCCTAGATCCACTCGATGATCGCCATCGGGGCGTTGTCGCCCTTGCGCGGACCGAGCTTGCTGATGCGCGTGAAGCCGCCGTTGCGGTCCTTGTAGCGCGGCGCAATGTCGTTGAACAGCTTGCGCACCACGTCGACGCCGCCGTTCAGCCGCGCCGCCGCCAGTCGGCGAGCGTGCACCTGCTGCGCCTTGTCCTCCACCAGCCCGCTCTTGGCCAGCGTGATCAGCTTCTCCGCCTGATCGCGGATCGCCTTGCACTTGGCCTCGGTCGTCTGAATGCGGCCGTGATCGATCAATTCCGTCACCAGGCTGCGGCGCAGGCCGGTGCGCTGCGCAGTGGTGCGTCCAAGCTTATACCCAGCTACCTTGTGTCTCATGTCAAACCTCTTCGCCCTCGATCGACTCCGCTCCGACGTCCAGCGCCGGCGACGAATCGTCGTCCGGCAGCAGGCCGCGCGCTCGCAGCTTCTCCCGCAGTTCCTGCATCGACTTCTCACCGAAGTTGCGCAGGTTCATCAGAGATCCGCCGTTCTTGTCGATGATTTCCATCATGTCGCCGATCGTCGAGATGCCGGCGCGCTTCAGCGAGTTGTACACGCGCACGCTCAGCTCCAGATCTTCGATCGGCTTGTCGCTGTATTCCGAGGGCACGCCCTTCTGGTCGCGCTCGCCCAGATCCAGTTCTTCTTCGATGCCGCTCACGCCGGCCACCAGCCGCAGATGCTGCACCAGCGTCTGCGACGCCTGCGCCAGCGCATCCTGCGGCCGCACCGTGCCGTCCGTCCAGATCTCCACGATCAGGCGGTCGTAGTTCGTCGTCTGGCCGATGCGCGCAGGCTCCACCGAGAAATTCACGCGGCGCACCGGGCTGAAGATCGCATCGACCGGCAGCTCGCCGATCGGCAGCTTGCCGCGCTGATCCGCCGGCGAATAGCCGCGCCCGGCTTCCACCTGGAATTCGATGTCCAGGCGCACCTTGCTCGAATCCGACGTGAACAAATACAGATCCGGATTCACGATCTCCGCTTCCGGAGGCGCCACGATGTCGCCGGCCGTCACCACGCCCTCGTCGCGAACTTCCAGGCGCATGCGAACCGGGCCTTCCCCGCGCAGCCGCAGACGGATCTGCTTGACGTTCAGCATCAGCTGCATCACGTCTTCCTTGACGTTCGGAATATCCGAGAACTCGTGATGCACGTCCGTGATGCGAATCGACGTCACCGCCGCGCCCGGCAGCGAGCTCAGCAGCACGCGCCGCAGCGCGTTGCCCAGCGTCACGCCGTAGCCCGGCTCCATCGCACCGATGGTGAAACGGCCGTACTCGCGCGTGAGCGCATCGCTCTCGACCTTCGGGAAGACTTGTGCTGACAACATTGCATCTCCTGTAGGCGCCCCTGTACAAGATCACAGGCGCGCCCGGCAGACTAGCGCGAGTAGTATTCGACGACGAGCTGCTCCTTGAGCGGCACGTTGATGTCTTCGCGCTTCGGCAACGCATTCACGATCCCCGTCAGCGTGCTGCGATCGGAATGCAGCCAGCCCGGCACCGTGGGCACGTCCTTGTCACCCGCCAGCGTCTTGAAATACGGGAGCTTGCGGCTGACTTCGCGCACCGTGATGCGGTCGCCCGGCTTCACCAGATACGACGCCACGTCGATCGGATAGCCGTTGATGTCCAGGTGCGCATGCGCCACCAGCTGGCGCGCCGCCGCGCGCGACGCGGCGAAGCCCATGCGATACACCACGTTGTCCAGTCGGCGCTCCAGCAGCACCAGCAGTTCGGCGCCGGTGACACCGCGCGTCTTCAGCGCCATGCCGAAATAGCGGCGGAACTGCTTCTCCAACACGCCGTAGATCCGGCGCATCTTCTGCTTCTCGCGCAGCTGCACCGAGAAGTCGCTGGCCTTGTTGCGCCGTGCGCGCACGTTCGGGCCGTGCTGGCCCGGATGAAATTGGCGGCGCTCGATGGCGCACTTCGCACTCAGACAGCGCGAGCCCTTCAAAAATAGCTTTTCGCCCTCACGCCGGCACAGCCGGCAGACTGCTTCAATATGTCGAGCCATGTTGTTTCGGTTCTCTCTTTCTCTTCGCGGCGCAGACCCTGTTTACGGTGGGCCACCTTCCTTCCAGTTCACGCCCGCGATCCTATTCGTGTCTGTGATCTCCTGCGTCCCGTGCGGCGCCGTCTTTAGACGCGGCGGCGCTTCTTCGGGCGGCACCCGTTGTGCGGGATCGGCGTCACGTCGGTGATCGACCGCACTCGCAGCGTCGAACGCTGCAGCGCGCGCACCGCCGCCTCACGCCCCGGCCCGGGGCCCTTCACGATCACTTCCACTTCCTGCATGCCGTTCTCGGCCGCCGCGCGATACGCGTTCTGCGCAGCGATGCTCGCGGCGAACGGCGTGCCCTTGCGATTGCCCTTGAACCCGGCCGAACCAGAGCTGCCCCAGCACACCGTGGCACCCTGCTTGTCCGTGATCGTAATGATCGTGTTGTTGAACATGGCGCTGATGTGCACCACGCCCTGCGCCACGTTCTTGCGCGCTCGTCGCGGATTCGTCTGCTTCCGTACGACTCGTCCTTTGCCCATGCGTTACCCCTTATTACTTCTTCTTCGCGCCGCGCTTGCGTCCGCGTCCGGCCACCGTCTTCTTCGGACCCTTGCGCGTGCGCGCGTTCGTGCGGCTGCGCTGCCCACGCGTAGGCAGGTTGCGCTTGTGCCGCAGGCCGCGATAGCAGCCGATTTCGATCAGTCGCTTGATGTTCAGCTGCACCTCGCGGCGCAGGTCACCCTCGACCGTGTATTCCTTCTCGACGATCTCGCGCAGCACCGCTGCTTCCGCTTCCGTCAAGTCCTTCACTCGCGTCGCCGGGCTGATGCTCGTGCGCGCCAGGATTTCCTGCGCCATCGGTCGCCCGATGCCGTAGATATAGCCCAGGCCGATGTCGATGCGCTTGTTGCGCGGCAGGTCGATTCCTGCGATACGTGCCATCTTCTTCTTCCTGTCCTCGATCCGGAACGCAGGCCGCTCGCGCCGCCTCCGCCCCACACCACTCTTGCTTCGCGCCCGTTCACTTGCGCTACGGACGCCCGTCCCTTACCCCTGCCGCTGCTTGTGCTTCGGGTTCTCGCAGATCACGTACACCACCCCGCGGCGGCGCACTACCTTGCACTTCGGGCAGCGCTTCTTCACACTTGCTGCTACTTTCATCTTCTGCCTTCCTTCCCTCAGCTCGGACCCGTCCCCTGCAGGACCGGCCGGCGCCTTACATGCAACATCCGGCCACGATCCTCGCCCCATCGCCTGCGCGATGCGCTTGGTTCGAAGCCGGTCGTCCTTCTTCAGCCCTCTTCCGTCTCTCTCCAGTCGTCAGTCGAGCCGCGTCAAGATTTCGGGGTCGCCATTCGTGACGGCCACGGTATGCTCAAATTGGGCTGAAAGTTTACCATCGTTCGTCACTACTGTCCATCCGTCACGCTTCATGCGCGTGCCGAACACCCCTTCGTTGATCATCGGCTCCAGCGCGATCGTCAGACCCGGCCGCAGCAGCATGCCCACCCCCGGCTCCCCGTAGTTCGGCAGGCTGAAGCCCTCGTGCAGCTCGCGCCCCACGCCATGGCTGGTGTACTGCCGCACGACGCTGAACCCGGCCGGCTCCGCCACCGCCTGGATCGCCGCGCCGATGTCGCCGAAGCGCTTGCCCGGCCGCACCTGCTCGATCGCCGCCGCCAGGCACTCCTGCGTCACGTCGATCAACCGCTGCGCCCGCGGCGCAATCTTGCCCACCCCCACCGTCACCGCCGAATCGGCGTGAAAGCCCTGGTGAAACACCCCGCAGTCGATCTTCAGCACGTCACCCTCGCGCAGCTTGCGGCTGCTCGGAATGCCGTGCACGACCTCTTCGTTCACCGACGCGCAGATCGACGCCGGAAATGCGTACGGCGCTCCCTCCGGTCGGTAATTCTTGAACGACGGCCGCGCCCCGCGCTGCACGATCATCTCTTCCGCGCGCCGATCCAGCTCCGACAACGACACGCCCGGCCGCGCCATCCCGCGCAGCTCGTGCAGCACCGCAGCCAGTATCGCTCCCGCAGCGCGCATCGCCTTCAAGTCCGCCGCCGATTTCAACACGATCATTGGTAGAAATCCCGCCCTTCGTGGATGCGCTCCAGCGTCTGCCGGTGCACATACTCGATGGTGTGTTCGCCGTTGACCGTCACCAGCAGACCCTTGCGCTGGTAATAGTCCACCAGCGGCGCCGTCTTGTCTTCATACTCACGGATCCGCTGCGCCTGCGTCTGCGGGTCGTCGTCCGCCCGGCGAAACAGCTCACCCGTGCACACCGGCCGCTTGCATCCCTCGCGCGGAGGCAGTGATTCATACGAAAACACCGCCCCGCAGTCGCGGCACGTCCACCGGTGCGACAACCGCTCCAGCAGCATGCGCTCGCGCACGCGGAAATACAGCACGATCGTGACGCTCTTGTTCAGCTCCGAGAGCATCGTGTCCAGCACGTCGCCCTGCGGAATGGTGCGCGGAAAGCCGTCCAGAATGAACCCGTGCTCGCAGTCCGGCCGCAGCAGCCGCTCACGCACCATCCGAATCGTCACTTCGTCCGGCACCAGCCGGCCGCTGTCCATGAAACTGCGCGCCAGCCGGCCGACTTCCGTCTGCTGCTTCATGTTCTCACGGAACAAATCGCCGCTCGAAATGTGCGGCAGGTTCAGGTCGCGGGCCAGGAGCACCGCCTGGGTGCCCTTGCCCGCGCCCGGTCCGCCGAGCAGGATGATGCCGTGCATGAAGCGCGCCATGGTTCACGCCTACTTGATGAAGCCTTCGTAGTTGCGCATCATCAGCTGCGCCTCGAGCTGCCGCATCGTGTCCAGCACCACGCCGACCACGATCAGCAGACCGGCGCCCGACAGCAGCAGGCTGTTGTTCCCGCCGATCGGCCGCAGGAAGTTCAACCCCGGCACGTACGACAGGAAGCTCAGCAGCGACGGCAGCACCGCCAGCAGGCCGAGGAACAATGCCCCCACCAGCGTCAGCCGGCGCACCACGCTGTTGATGAACACCTCCGTCGGCTTGCCCGGCCGAATGCCCGGGATGAAGCCGCCCTGCTTCTGCAGGTTCTCCGGCAGGTTCTGCTGCTGCATCATCACGTCCGTGTAGAAATACGTGAAGCCCAGCACCAGCGCGAAGTAGAACAGCGTATAGGCGATCGACTGCCACGTCAGCGACGTGGCGCCCTGCTGGCCGGCGAACAGATCGACCACGCCGGAGGCGAAGCGCCCGACGTCGGCGTTCGTGCTGTTCACGAAGAAGCCGGCCACGATCGCCGGGAACACCAGCAACGCCTGCGCGAAGATCAGCGGGATCATGCCCGACGCGTTCACCTTGAGCGGAATGTGCGAACCCGACGCGCCGACCATGCGGCGGCCGCGCACGCGGCGCCCGTAGTTCACCGGGATGCGCCGTTCCCCTTCCTGGATATACACGATCGCCAGCACCGTGGCCACCGTGATCACCAGGAACGCCGCCAGCGTGATGAAGGCCGTGCCGGTGGCGCTGCTCGAGCTCACCGTGTTCACCATGCTCGCCGGCAGGCGGGCGATGATGCCGCCGAAGATGATCATCGACAGGCCCTGTCCGATGCCCTGCTCGGTGATCAGCTCACCCAGCCACACCGCGAACATCGTGCCCGCCGTCATCGTCAGGATCGTCACCAGCGTCGGCAGAATATTCTCGGCCGGGTACAAGCCCCACGCCGGCATCACGCGCGCGCCGCCGGCGATGCCCTGGCCGATCTGCTCGAAAATGTTCACCTGGCCGATCGCATTCAGCGCCGCCATCGGCACCGTCAGGTAATACGTCAGCTTATTGATCTTGCGCCGTCCGGCGTCGCCTTCCTTGGCGATCTCCTCCAGCCGCGGGATCACTGGGATCAGCAGCTGCAGGATCAGGTTCGCCGTGACGTAGGGGTAAACGCCCATCGCCAGGACGGAGAAGTTGTAGACCGCGCCGCCCGAGAGCAGACCGACGAGGTTGACCAGCGCGCCGAGGCCGCCGCCGCCGCCGGATTCGACGCTGGCTTGAATCTGGCGCAGCACTTCCAGGTTGACGCCGGGCACCGGAATGTGCGACACCAGGCGGTAAATCACCAGGATGAACAGCGTGAAGAAAATGCGGCTGCGGATCTCGGGCAGACTGAGAGCGTTGCGAATCGCCTGTAGCATCGTGCGTTCCCCATCGCAGCTCGTCCCGGCCATGCCCGATTCGGGGCGCCTTCGTCACATGCGACGAAGGCGCCGCCGAACATCGGTCGGCGTGCGGAGCGAGCCGCCGACTCCACTAGCGCGTGCGGTGGTGGCCGCGCACGACTTCGAGCTTGATCGCCTCACCGCCGGCGGCCTTGATCTTCTCTTCGGCCGACTTGCTGAACTTGTGGGCGGTGACTTTCAGCGCCACGTTCAGGTCGCCCGTGCCGAGCACGGCCACATACTTGGCGTTCTTCGGCGTCAGGCCGAGCTCCCCGAGGATCTCCGGGTTGACCACGCTGCCGGCCTCGAAGGCCTCCTGCAGCGAACCGACGTTGACCGGCTCGTAGCTGATCTTGTACGGATTGAAGAAGCCCACGCCGCGCATGAACGGCAGCTTGCGGATCATCTTGAACTGGCCGCCCTCGAATCCGAGCTTGCCGACGCCGCCCGAGCGGGACTTCTGACCCTTCGATCCACGGCCGCCGGTCTTGCCGCGGCCGGCGGCGATACCCACGCCGCGGCGCTGCTTGCGCCGGCTGGAGCCCGCCGCGGGCTTGATGTCATGCAGTTTCATCGCTTTCCTCTGCTAAACGCCGTCGCGGCCAGCGTGACCACGACGACTCGCTCGCGCCGAATTCATCGACGCGGAATTTCTGCGCATCGCTGCGCCTTGACGCAAACGCTAGTTCGCGTCGACAACGACGACGAGGTGCTTCACCGTGTTCAGCATGCCGCGCACCTGCGGCGTGTCGACGTGCTGCACCGTCTGGCCCAGCTTGGTGAACCCCAGCGCGCGGATCGTGCGCTTCGTGCGCTCCGTGTACCCGATCGCGCTCTTCTTGTACGTCACGCGGATCTGCTTATTGTCCGCCATCGGTCTTCCTCCAGAACGGCGCCACTTCCGCGACGGTCTTGCCGCGTGCGCGCGCCTCTTCCTGAATGTTCTTCAGCTGCAGCAGGCCGGCCAGCGTGGCATACGTCGAGTTCAGCTTGCTCTTCGCGCCGAGCGACTTCGTCAGCACGTCGCGCACACCGGCCGCCTCGAGCACCGCACGCACGCCGCCGCCCGCGATCACGCCCGTTCCGGGCGACGCCGGCTTCAACAGCACGCGCGCGCTGGCATGCTTCGCCGTCACCTCGTGCGGGATGGTGCCCTGCACGACTTCGATCTTCTTCATGTTCAGCTTCGCCCGGTCCGTCGCCTTGCGAATGGCGTCCTGCACCGCGCGCGCCTTGCCCATGCCCAGGCCCACGCGGCCCTGGTTGTCGCCGACCACGATCAGCGCGCGGAACGCGAAGCGGCGACCACCCTTGATCACCTTGGCCACGCGCGCCACGTCGACGATGCGCGTGTCCAGCTCCGGACCGTCGCTCGGCGTATTGTCGCGGCGCTGGCCGCGCGGACCGCCCTCGCGGCGAGGACGAGATTGGAAATTGTCTGCCATTTTAGAACTCCAGACCGCCCTCGCGCGCGCCGTCGGCGACCGCCTTGACGCGACCATGGTACCGGTAGCCGGCGCGGTCGAACACCACCTGCTTGATCTGTTTGTCGAGCGCGCGCTGCGCCAGCAGTTTGCCGATCGCCGCCGCTTCCTCCGCCTTCTTGATCTTCTGATCGCGCACGGCCTTCTCCAGGCTCGACGCAGCGACCAGCGTATGTCCCGCTTCGTCGTCGATGAGCTGCGCGTAGATGTGCTCCAGGCTGCGGAACACGTTCAGGCGCGGGCGCGCCGCCGATCCCGAAATCTTGCCGCGCACACGGCGACGGCGTCGTTCGCGCGCTTCCTCTCGTCCAAATGCCATGTTGATCTTTCCTCTGCGGGACCACGGCAGGTCCGTGATCCCCCGATTTCATTCGGCGCGCTTACTTAGCGCCCTTGCCGGTCTTGCCGGCCTTGCCCGCCTTGCGGCGGATCGTCTCACCCGCGTACTTGATGCCCTTGCCCTTGTACGGCTCCGGCGGTCGCAGCGCCCGAATTTCGGCCGCCACCTGACCGACGATTTCCTTGTTCGCGCCGCTGACCGTGATCTGGCGCGTCTTCGGGTCGTTCACGAACGAGATGCCCGCCGGCGGCGGGAACACGATCGAGTGCGAATACCCCAGGAAGAATTCCAGCGACGTGCCCTTCATTTCGGCGCGATAGCCCACGCTCTCCTGCGTGATTTCCAGCACCTTGTTGAATCCGGTGCTGACGCCGACGACCATGTTGCTCACCAGCGTGCGCACCAGGCCGTGCTGCGACCGGCTCTCGCGATCTTCGGCGCTGCGCTCCACGTGCAGCGTCGCCCCATCCTTGCGGACGGTGATCTTCGGGCTCACCGTGCGTTCCAGCGTGCCCTTCGGACCCTTGACCACCACGTGGCTGCCGTCGATCTTCACATCGACGCCGGCAGGCACGGGGATCGGCTTCTTTCCAATTCGTGACATGTTTTCTTCTCGATTTCGCGGATGCAGCGCCGGTCATCAGCCAAGCCCCGCCGCGCGTCCGCGATCCGTTCACTCACCGCAGGCGGCCCTCTCCGTCATTTCTGTCAGAGACCGGCCGCGCGGCGCTTAATACACGTAGCAGAGCACCTCGCCGCCGACTCCCAGTCGGCGCGCCTGCTTGCCGGTGATCACGCCCTTCGGCGTGGACATCACCGCGATGCCGATGCCGCTCAGCACGCGCGGAATATCGTCCTTGCCGCAGTAAATGCGCTTGCCGGGCTTGCTGATGCGCTTGAGCCCGCTGACCGTCGGCTTGCGGCTGCGGCGCTCGCCGAAATAGCGCAGCGTCAGGTTCAGCGTCTTGATCGGGCCTTCGCCGACCACCTGCACCGCATCCAGATACCCCTCGTCCTTGAGGATGTTCGCCACGCGCTCATTCAGCTTCGACATCGGCACGGCCACGGACGGCTTGCCGACCATCGCCGCATTGCGGATGCGCACCAGCATGTCGCTCAGAGTGTCGTTCATTGTCTGTCTTACTTCCTTACCGTGCGGCCCGTCGCCGGGCACAGCCGGACTACCAGCTCGCCTTGCGCACTCCCGGAATCTCGCCGCGCAGCGCCATCTCGCGGAACACGATGCGCGAGATGCCGAACTTGCGCATGTAGCCGCGCGAGCGGCCCGACACGGCGCAGCGATTGCGCACGCGCACGCGATACTTGCGATTCTGCTCGCGCAGCATCATGGCGGTTCGTGGTTGCTTGTTGGACATGGTTCAAATCAATCGGCGAGCGATCCCGCCGCACTTCGCTAGTTGTTCCCCGGCTTGGCGAACGGCATGCCGAACTCGCGCAGCAGCGCGCGCCCGGTGTCGTCGGTGTCGGCCGTCGTCACGATCGTGATCTCCATGCCGCGCACCTTGTCGATCTTATCGTAGTCGATTTCCGGGAAGATGATCTGCTCGCGCAGGCCCAGCGTGTAGTTGCCGCGCCCGTCGAATGCATCCGCCGGCACGCCGCGGAAATCGCGCACGCGCGGCAGCGCCAGATTGATCAACCGATACAGAAAATCGTACATGCGCTTGCCGCGCAGCGTCACCTTGACGCCGATCGGGCGTGCCTCGCGCAACTTGAAGCCGGCGATCGACTTCTTCGCCTTCGTCACCACCACTTTCTGACCGACGATCTGCGTCAGCTGGTCCACCGCGTTGTCGACGACCTTCGGATTGTCCGCGCTCTCGCGGCCGACGCCGATGTTCACCACGATCTTCGAGATCTTCGGCGTCTGCATCGGGTTCTTCCAGCCGAATTCCTTCATCAGGTTCGGGCGGATCGTCTCGGTGTAGGTCTTGTTCAAATCGGGCATACGGCTCCTAGTTCAACTCCTCATTGAGTTTGTTCGAGAAGCGCTTCTTCTCACCGCCCTCGACCTTGTAGTTCACCCGCGTCGCCTTGCCGCTCGGGCCCACCAGTATCACATTGCTGGCGTCGATCGGCATTTCGACTTCGATGATGCCCGTCTGCGCCGTGCCGCGTCCGGCGCGGCGCGGCTTCTGATGCTTGCGGGCGACGTTCACGCCCTTCACCACCAGCTTGTTCGCCTTCGGCATCGTGCGAACCACTTCGCCGCGCTTGCCCTTGCTGTCGCCGGTGATCACTTCCACCGTATCGCCTTTCTTGATCTTCATTCCGTTCGTTCTCCTGTCGCTGGCAAGTCCATACGACATTCGGTGCTCGTCGATTTTGCGATTTAGACATTCGTCGACGACCGACTCACCATCGGTGGTCGACTCGCCGTCGGCGAATCGCCAAATCGCAAAATCAACGAATGCTCAGAGGACCTCCGGAGCCAGCGAAATGATCTTCATGAAGCCCTTGTCGCGCAGCTCGCGCGCCACCGGGCCGAAGATGCGCGTGCCCTTCGGGTTCTGCAAATCCTCCGCCAGGATGACGGCGGCATTGTCGTCGAAGCGGATGTAGCTCCCGTCCGCGCGGCGATATTCCTTCGCCACACGCACGATCACCGCCCGCACCACGGCGCTCTTCTTGACGTCGCCCGTCGGGCTGGCCTGCTTCACCGATGCAACGATGATGTCGCCCACGCTGCCGTAGCGACGCTGATGACCGCCGTACACGTGGATGCACAGCAGTTCCTTCGCGCCGCTGTTGTCAGCGACCATGAGACGTGATTCGTGCTGGATCATGACTACGCCTTCCTCTGGACAATCTTTTCGAGCAGCCAGCGCTTGGTCTTGCTGACCGGATGATATTCGACGAGCTGCACCGTATCGCCCTCGTGCGCGTCGTTGTTCTCGTCGTGCGCCTTGAAGTTCTTGCCGCGCGTCAGCACCTTCTTGTAGATCGGGTGCCGCAGCGTGCGCTCGACGCGGACGACGACCGTCTTCTGCATCTTGTCGCTCACGACGATGCCGGTGATGCGGCGGCGGCGATCTTCGACCGCCGGGGTGACTGCTTCACTCATGCCTTCTTCTCCTGCGCCGCCAGTTCACGCTGGCGCATGACCGTCTTGATGCGCGCGATGTTGTGACGCACCACCTTGACGCTGTTCGTATCCGTCAGCTGACCCTGCGCGCGCTGGAAGCGCAGATTGAACAACTCCTTGTAGGCGTCGTCCAGCTTCCCTTCCAGTTCCGCGCTGCCCAGGCCGGCCAGTTCCTTCACGTTGGTCGCCTTCATGTCTAGTTCTCCTGCTTCGCCACGACCTGCGTCTTCATCGGCAGCTTATAGGCCGCCTGCGACAACGCAGTGCGCGCGATTTCTTCCGTCACGCCGGAGACCTCGAACATGATGCGGCCGGGCTTCACGACGGCCACCCAGTGGTCTACGCTGCCCTTGCCCGAGCCCATGCGCGTTTCGGCCGGCTTGGCCGTCACCGGCTTGTCCGGGAACACCCGGATCCACATCTTGCCGCGGCGCTTCATTTCGCGCACGATCACGCGGCGCACCGCCTCGATCTGCCGCGCAGTCACCCACGCCGGCTCCGTCGCCTGCAAGCCGAACTCGCCCGCCTCGACGGTCGATCCGCGGATCGACTTGCCCGTCATGCGGCCGCGCTGCTGCTTGCGATATTTCACTCTCTTCGGCATCAACATAGGACTACCTCGCCTTGCTTTCTGCGTGCCGGCCGATTACTCGGCCGACTCGCCGCCCTCGGGGCGCGGGCCCCGGTCCCCGCGGAATCCACCGCGGCGATCGCCACCCCGCCCGCCTGCTCCGCGCCGATCGCGCGGCGACGGCTGCTGCGTGCGCGTCGGCCGCGTCACTTCCTCGGGCTGCATATTCGGCAGAATCTCGCCCTTGTAGATCCACACCTTCACGCCGATCGAACCATACGTCGTGTGCGCTTCCGCACGCGCGTAGTCGATGTCGGCGCGCAGCGTGCTGCGCGGAATGCGCCCGTCCATCTGCTTGTCGCGGCGCTTCATTTCGCTGCCGTTCAAGCGGCCGGCGCACTCGATCTTGATGCCCAGCGCACCCTTCGACATCGTCGTCTGCACCGCTTTCTTCATCGCACGGTTGTGCGGAATGCGGCGCTCGATCTGCTGTGCGATGTTCTCGGCCACCAGCGCCGACACCAGGTCCGGCTTGACGATCTCTTCGATGTCCAGCTTGACCTTCTTGCCCGTCAGCTTCTCCACGCCCTCGCGGATTTCCTTCACCGCCGCACCCTTGCGGCCGATCACCACACCCGGCCGCGCCGTGTGCACCACGACATGCAGCTGGTTCGGCGGAAATCGCTCGATCGTGATGTCGCTGATGCCCGCCTTCGCCATCTTGCCGATCAGATAGCGGCGCAGCCGCAGGTCCTCCATCAGGAGCTTCGTGTATTCCCTCTTCGGCGCATACCAGCGGCTCTTCCAGTCGCGAATGACGCCGAGGCGGAATCCATACGGATGAACTTTTCGTCCCATCGTGTTTATCCCGAATCCCGGGCCCCGAGCGCCTGCGCCTCGGGACGGGAATCAATATCTACCAGGAGAACCTACTGCTCCTCCAGAATCACGCCGATGTGGCAGCTCTTGCGCAGGATCGGGCGGAATCGCCCGCGCGCTGCGAAGCGTCGCCAGTTGCGCAGCGGAGCGCCGTCCACCCAGATCTCGCGGATCACCAGATCGCTGTCCGTGAACTGCTTGTTCTCCACCCCGTTCGCCACCGCCGAAGCGATCACTTTGCTGACCGGTTCAGCCGCCGCCTTCGGCGTGAAGCGCAGCAGCGTCAGCGCCTCCAGCGCATTCTTGCCCCGCACCAGATCCGCCACCAGGCGAACCTTCTGCGCCGACATCGGAATGTGCCGCGCGATCGCGCGCACCTGATTGCCTTCCAATTTCTGTGACATGGGTCGGTCTCCTCGCTACGCCTTGTCTTCCTTCGACACGTGGCCGCGGAAGGTGCGCGTCGGCGCAAACTCGCCCAGCTTGTGACCCACCATGTTTTCCGTCACGTAGATCGGAATGTGCCGGCGGCCGTCGTGCACGGCGATCGTGTGCCCCACCATCTGCGGGAAGATAGTCGACGCGCGCGACCAGGTCTTGATGACCTTCTTCTCGCCCTTCTGGTTCATGCCCTCGATGCGCTTGAGCAGCTTCGCATCGACAAACGGGCCTTTCTTCAGTGATCGTGACATGTTTAGTGCCGAACGCCGGGTCCCGAACGACTTCTGCCGCCCAGGACCCCGCGATCATTTAGCCTTTCTTCTGCCGACGGCGCACGATCAGATGATTCGTGCGCTTGTTGCGCCGCGTCTTGATGCCCAGCGCCTTCTTGCCCCACGGCGTGCGCGGTGCGTCCTTGCCCACCGGCGTGCGGCCTTCGCCACCGCCGTGCGGATGGTCGCGCGGAGACATCGCCGTGCCGCGCACCGTCGGCCGCACGCCCTTGTGGCGCGCCCGGCCGGCCTTGCCCAGCTTGATGTTCCCGTGGTCCGGGTTGCTCACCTGGCCCACCGTCGCCATGCACGTCTGGAGCACGCGCCGCATCTCTCCCGAAGGCATGCGCAGCGTCACATACTCGCCCTCGCGCGCCAGCACCTGCGCCGAAGCGCCCGCCGATCGCACGATCTGGCCGCCCTTGCCCGGGCGCAGCTCGATGTTGTGCACCTGCGTGCCGAGCGGCATCGCGCCCAGCGGCAGTGCGTTCCCCACCTTCGCCTCTACGTTCGGTCCGGACACCACCTCGTCTCCCACCCGCAACCCCAGGGGAGCGACGATGTAGCGCTTCTCGCCGTCGACGTAGTTCAGCAGCGCGATGCGCGCGCTGCGATTCGGGTCATACTCGATCGTGGCCACGCGCGCGGGAATCCCCGCCTTGTCGCGCTTCCAGTCGATGATGCGATACATGCGCTTGGCGCCGCCGCCCTGATGGCGCGCCGTCACCTTGCCGCGCACGTTGCGTCCGCCGTGCGTATTCAATCCGACCGTCAACGACTTCTCCGGCTCCGTCGCCGTGATGTCGCTGAAGTCGCTCATCGTCATGTTGCGACGGCTGGGCGTATACGCTTTGAAACTCTTGACCGGCATGATTACGCCACTCCTTCGAACAGGCCGATGCGATTGCCTTCCGCCACCTGCACGATCGCCTTCTTCCACTGCCCCGAGCGCTGGATGTGCGCAGCCTTGCGGCCACGCCCGCTGCTGCGCGGGCTGCGGCGGCGCTTCGCCGGCATATTGATGACGGCGACGCGCTCCACCTTCACACTGAACGCCACTTCGACCGCTTCCGCGATCTGCGCCTTGTTGGCGCGCCCGTCCACCTCGAACGAGTACTGCGGCTTTTCATAGCCGACCTGCCACTGCGTCTTCTCGGTGATCAGCGGGCGGATGAGAATCTCATAGGGATGCATGTCTTTACCCCAGCCACGTGTTGATCTTCTCGAGCGCATCCAGCGGGATGACGAGGTGATCGTGCGTGAAAATATCCTTGATGTTGAGGTACGTCGCGTGCAGCGTCTTCACGCCCTCGACGTTGTTGGCCGACTGCTCGACCACCTCGTTGCGGCCCGGCAGCACCACCAGCCCCTTCTTCGTCACGCCCAGCGCCTTGATCGCCGCCACGAATTCCTTCGTCTTCGGCGCCTCGAACGTCAGCGAGTCCACGAAAATCAACTGGTTGTCCGTCGCCTTCTGCGACAGCGCGCAGCGCACCGCCTGGCGGCGCATCTTGCGCGGCATGTCCTGCTCGTAGCTGTGCGGCGTCGGTCCGAACGCCACGCCGCCGCCGCGATGATGCGGCGCCTTGCGGCTGCCCTGGCGCGCGTTGCCGGTGCCCTTCTGCTTGAACAGCTTCTTCGTCGTGCGGTTCACTTCCGCGCGCGTCTTCACCTTGTGCGTGCCCAGGTGCGCATTCGCCAGCTGGCGCAGCAGCGCCTGGTGCATCAGCGGCTGCTTCACTTCCGCGCCGAAGATCTTGTCCGACAGCTCGACTTCGCCGACCTGCTGGCCCTTCAAATTCAAAATTGGTGCCTTCATGATCGATTACCCTCTGCTCGTCGTCTTGATCACCACGATGCCGCCCTTGGCACCGGGAATCGACCCCCGCACCGCAATCAGATTGCGCTCCGGATCGACCAGCATCACCTTCAGTCGCACCGACGTCACCGTCGTGTCGCCGTAGTGGCCCGGCATGCGCTGCCCCTTCTCCACGCGGCCGGGCGTCGTGCCCGCGCCGATCGAGCCGGGCGCGCGCTCGCGGTCCGACGCACCGTGCGTCTTCTTCTGACGATGGAAACCGTGCCGCTTGATGCCGCCGGCGAAGCCGCGGCCCTTCATCGTGCCCGTCACATCGACGAATTCCCCGACCTGGAACACGTCCGCCTTCAAAACGTCGCCTTCCTTGACCGTGATCTCGTCCACCCGCGCCTCTTCCAAGTGGCGCAGCGCAGGAACGCTGATCTCACGGCGCTTCGGGTGCTTCTCGTTCGGCTTCAGCTGGCCCAGATGGCCCAGCTCGCCGCGCGTCAACCGACGCGCCACGACTTCCCCAAAGCCGAGCTGGATGGCCGTGTAGCCGTCCGTCTCCGCCGTCTTGACCTGTGTGACGTAATTGGGACCCGCTTCGATGACCGTCACCCCTGTGACATTGCCCTTGTCATCGAAAATCTGGGTCATGCCGACTTTTCTTCCGATTAACTTCTTCATTTGTCATCATTGGCTGGAAACGCCGGGTTTTGCCCTGCCGGCTCCTGCGCTCGCGCACGCCGTCCCGTTCGGCAACTTCGCCTCCTGCGATTCCCGCAGGAGGCGAAGTCATCGTCCACCGGACTTCATGCGCTGCAGCGCGCCGCCGACCGCGGCACAGTGCGCTTACAGCTTGATCTCGATATCCACGCCAGCCGGGAGGTTCAGCCTCATCAGCGTATCGATAGTCTTCGAGTCTGGGTCGAGCACATCGATCAGGCGCTTGTGTGTTCGAATTTCGAAATGCTCGTGCGAATCCTTGTCGATATACGTCGAGCGGCGCACAGTATACCGCTCAATTTTCACCGGCAGGGGCACTGGGCCCACAACCGTCGCGCCCGTGCGCTCAGCCGTCTCGACGATCTGCTGCGCGCTGCGATCCAGCGCGCGATGATCGTATGCCTTCAGGCGGATGCGAAGCTTCTGCTTGGCCATATAGTGATATTCCTAGCTCTCGAGGACCTTGACGATCGTACCGGCGCCCACCGTCAGGCCGCCCTCGCGAATGGCGAAGCGCGAGCCCGCTTCCAGCGCCACCGGCGCAATCAGACGCACCTTCATCGTCACGCTGTCGCCCGGCAGCACCATCTCCACCCCTTCCGGCAGCTGGCACTCACCCGTCACGTCCATCGTGCGGATGTAGAACTGCGGCCGATACCCCGTGAAGAACGACTTGTGGCGGCCGCCCTCGTCCTTCCTCAGGATGTACACCTGCGCCTCGAAGTGGTCGTGCGGCTTGATCGTTCCCGGCTTCGCCAGCACCATCCCGCGCTCCACGTCGTCGCGCTCGATGCCGCGCAGCAGCGCGCCGCAGTTGTCGCCCGCTTCCGCGTTGTCCAGCACCTTGTGGAACATCTCCAGGCCCGTCACCGTCGTCTGCCGCGTATCCCGCAGACCCACGATTTCGATCGAGTCGCCCACCTTCACCGCGCCGCGCTCCACGCGCCCCGTCACCACCGTGCCGCGTCCCTTGATCGAGAACACGTCTTCCACCGGCATCATGAACGGCTTGTCCACTTCGCGCACCGGCTGCGGGATGTACTCGTCGCACACCTTCATCAGCTCCAGGATCGGCGCATACTCCGGCGCGTTCGGATCCGTCGACGTGCACTCCAGCGCCTTCAGCGCCGAACCGCGCACGATCGGCGTGTCATCGCCCGGGAACCCATACTTGTTCAGCAGCTCGCGGAGTTCCATCTCCACCAGCTCGATCAGCTCCGGGTCGTCCATCATGTCGATCTTGTTCAGGAACACCACGATCGCCGGCACTTCCACCTGGCGCGCCAGCAGCACGTGCTCCTTCGTCTGCGGCATCGGACCATCCGGCGCCGCCACCACGAGGATCGCCCCGTCCACCTGCGCCGCGCCCGTGATCATGTTCTTGATGTAGTCGCGGTGTCCCGGCATGTCCACGTGCGCATAGTGACGGTTGTCCGTCTCGTATTCCACGTGCGCGATCGAAATCGTGATGCCGCGCTCCCGCTCTTCCGGCGCCTTGTCGATCTGGTCATACGCCATGTACGACGCCTTGCCCTTCATCGCCAGCACCTTCGTGATCGCCGCCGTCAGCGACGTCTTGCCGTGGTCGATGTGGCCCATCGTGCCGATGTTCACATGCGGCTTGTTTCGTACGAACTTTTCCTTTCCCATGATCCTTACCTGCTCCGTATTCCTAGCTTTCCGCTATTGCGTATTGCGTAATGTTACAGCCATCGCGCATCCTGCCCTTACGCAATACGGAATACGCAATCGCCAAGCCTGCGATCAGGATTGAACTGACGACCTCACCCTTACCAAGGGTGTGCTCTACCAACTGAGCTACGCAGGCATCATTTTGTAGTGGGCCGAGCAGGACTCGAACCTGCGAAGGCTACTGCCAGCGGATTTACAGTCCGCCCCCTTTGCCACTCGGGACATCGACCCTTATTCACTTCTCACGCAAGCCGCCGTCGTCTGAGCCGACGACGGGAGTTGAACCCGTAACCTATCGATTACAAATCGATTGCTCTGCCAGTTGAGCTACATCGGCCTGCACTGTGAAGCACGGCAGTATAACGCAGTTTTTTCGACGGTGTCAAGGGGGGTGCGCCTTACGATTTTGTAGAAATCCTGTTGTCCCAGCGCCAACCGGCGACCGCAGGGCCGGCCGTTGGTGTACCCGGGGCTAAAGGCATCGTTGCGCGCCCACGCCTCACCCCCTGACCCCCT
>JBIIIA010000190.1:0-6373 GCA_044235195.1 Thermoflexales bacterium | reverse complement strand
AGTGTCGGCCGCCGGCCGTGCCGGTGTCCACCATCGTCGTCACGCCCGAGCGAAAGCTGTGCGCATCCGCCACCACGCTCAGGCCTTCGGGATGGCCTTCCGGCGCGCGCGTGTGATACACGTGCACGTGAATGTCGATGATGCCCGGCGTGACGTAGCGACCCTTCACGTCCACCACGCGCGCCGCCTCCGCCGCATTCAGGTCGGGCCCCACCGCCGCGATCCTTCCCCCGGCAATGGCCACGTCGCACTTTCCGTCGATGTTGTTCTTCGGGTCGATCACATGACCGCCCTTCAGCAGGAGATCGTATTGCATGCGAGAAGTGTAGGGCCGTGTCGAATTTCGCGCAGGAGCAAATTTGGGGAAGAGTAATAGTGGATAGTGATAGTAGACAGACTCCACTATCACTATCCACTATTCATGCAGCACCCCCACCAGATGCTCCGCCCAGTAGCGATCGGTGCGCGCGTACTGCTCCGTGCCTGCCACGACGAACACGCCCTCGCCGCTCAGCGAGCGCACGATTTTCGCGACGTCGCCGTGGCGTGAACCGAACAGTGCATCGGCCTGATCCAGGAACAACATCGCCCCGCGCATCGCCGCGCCGGCCACCAGCGGCTCGAGTACGTCGACGAGTTCACCGGCATGATCGACCGTCAGCTTCGCCAGATCGATCTCATACACACTGCGCCCGAGCGCACGCGCCAGGCGCGCCGTCACCTGACGGCGTATTTTTCGGCTGGCGCTCTGCACGATCATCATCCCGTCCGGCTTCACATCCGCCTCTTCGAGCGACAACAACATATGCAGATGCAGTTCTCCGCCGATCGGTGCGCGCAGCGCGTTCATCCTCATCATGCAGGTAATCATATCCAGCGCGCGGCGGCTATCATGCATGCACTTCGATATCCCGGCATGTACACCATCGCGCAATTCATCCTTACATCGTGGCGCAGCACATCGCGCGTCGTTCTCGACGCCGTCGACGTATTGCTCTCTCTGATATGGCACGCACTCGGACGCAAACCGTTCCGAATGGGATATATGAGCCACCGCCGTCGCATGGTCAAACGCTGCCTCGAGCGTGGTGATTTCGGCGCCGTGCTGCCCACAGGGTTCGGCTTGCGCCTCGACGAAAGAATCATCGAATATCCCTGGGTGCTGCAAAAACTCGGAACCGGTTCGGCGACGGTTCTGGACGCCGGCTCCACGCTCAACTTCGATTTCATCCTGCAGCGGCCGGAAATGATCACCAAGCAATTGTTCATCGCGACGCTGGCTCCGGAGCTGCGCGCCTACACACACCTCGGCGTCAGCTACGTGTTCGAAGATTTTCGCCGCTCGTGCTTCCGCGCCGATTTCTTCGACGTCGTCGCGTGCATCTCTACACTCGAACATGTGGGCATGGACAACACGCGTCTCTACACGGCGGACGTCGACAAACGAGAACGAGCGACGAATAGCTACTTCGACGCGATCGATGAATTTCGCCGCATCCTCAAACCCGGCGGAAGACTGCTCATCACCGTCCCATACGGCGTTCACACGGAGCACGGCTGGTATCAAGTGTTCGACGAGCAAATGGTGCAGGACATCGCCGCACGACTCGGCGCCTCGTCTGCGACGTATGAGTACTTCCGCTATGGACCCGAGGGATGGCATCGCGCAACGGCGGCGCAATGCGCCGATGCCGAAACATTCGACGTGCATACGGCGACCACATACACCGCCGATTTCCTGGCGTCGGCGCGCGCCATCTGCTGCCTCGAGCTGGTGAAATCCCCCGATTTAGGAATCTGAATTATAAATTCCCCCGTGTACTTCGATCTTCTCATCCAGAACGGCACCGTCATCGACCCGGCCACCGGACGCAAGGGTCGCTTCGACGTCGCCATCCGCCGCGATCGCATCGCCGCCGTCGAGACGCACATCCCCACGGAATCCGCTGCCCGCGTGATCGACGCTTCCGGCCAGTACGTCACGCCCGGCCTCGTCGACCTGCACACGCACGTGTACTACGGCTCGACATTCTGGGGCATCCAGCCCGATCCGGTCGCCGCGCGCAGCGGCGTCACCACCTGGCTGGACGTCGGCTCCGCCGGCGCCTACAACCTCATCGGCATGCGTGATCACATCGTGCGCCCGTCGCATTCACGCATCTACGCGCTGCTGAACATCTCGAGCATCGGGCTGACCGGGATGACCTACGAGCTGGCCAACCTCGCCTACAGCGACGTCGACGTCTGCGTCAAGCTGGCCGACTTGAACCGCGATTTCGTGCTCGGCGTCAAAGCCCGCATCGACAACAACACCGTCGGCCAGCACGGCATCGAACCGCTGCGGCGCGCCCGCCTCGCCGCCGATCGGCTGCGCCTGCCGCTCATGGTGCATATCGGCATCGGCCCGCCGTCCATCGCCGAAGTGCTGCCGTTCGTGCGCCCCGGCGACATCCTCACGCACTGCTTCACCGGCCACAACATGAAGCTGGTCGACGACGACGGTGTCCTGCTGGAGCCGGCGCTGCGCGCATGGGACGCCGGCGTGATCATGGACATCGGACACGGCGCCGGATCGTTTTCGTTCCTCACCGCCGAGGCCATGCTCGCCGCCGGCCGCAAGCCGGACGTCATCTCGACCGACATCCACCAGCTCAGCGTGCACGGCCCGCTGTTCGACATGCCGACATGTCTGAGCAAATTCATGGCGCTCGGCATGAGCCTGGAGGAAGTGATCTACGCCGCCACGACGGCGCCGGCGCACGCCATGGGCCTCGGCGACGAGGTCGGCACGCTGCAGCCCGGTTCGTACGCCGACGTGGCGCTGTTCACGCTCAGCGAAGGGCGCTTCCCGCTGTACGACGTATTCATGAACGAACGCGTCGGCAAGCATCTGCTGCGCAACACGCTCACCATCGCGCGCGGCCGCATCATGGAGCGCGCACCCGACGGCCCCACTGCGCCGTGGATCGAACTCAGCGAAGCGCAGCGCGCGCTCGTCGAACGCGGACACACGCCCGGGGCGATGGGGAAGTAGACGGCAGACGACGCGCCGTTGTGCGCCAGTGCCGCGCCGTTGGCGCAAGCCCTGGCTGTCGGGGTCCCTCGCTGCGCTCGGGATGAACTCGCTCCTTCGGCGCTCACGAATGCTTCGCCATTCGTGAGCGCCAACTGCGCGGAATACGGAGAAAGATCGGGATCGAGCCCCGAAGGGGCGATTGCCGCGACAGCCCGGGCCGTCGCCCTGAAGGGGCGAAAGGCCCAGATGCGCTTAACCAGAACTGACGTTCATCACACCACTCTCTACTCTGACTCTCTACTCTGACTCTCACTATCACTCCTCTTCAGCTCGGCGATCACACACCGTATTTCCCCGTACTCGATGCGCTCATCCAGCACTGCCTTGATCGGAGTCAGACGATCGACGCTGCCGACGCTGCGAATGGCGCTGCGAATTTTCTCCTCGGCCACATCGCTCACCACGCGGCGAATTTCCAGCCGGCCGCGCGCGATGAGATCGGCCGCATGCACGTAGACCGTGTTGATGACCACGCCGCGCCGCACGGCGATTTCCTTGGGCGTGAGCCCTTCGAGGAACAGCGTCTCGGTGATCTCCACGGTGCTCATGCGCACGTCGCCCGACGCCGGCGCCGGCTGTGCAGCCGCAGCGAGCTGCTTGTAATCGGGATGCGGCTCCCCCTTCGCCTCCCGAATGTGGAAGTCGCAGCACGGGCGCGCCCGCACACGAGAGCGCTCGCCGAAGTGCTCCACCAGCATCTGCTGCCGACACTGCGTGGTCGTTTCGGCATACGTCATCATCTTCTGGAGCTTTTCCCGCTTGCTCTGCCGCCAGAGCTTCACGTCGGCCTGAATCTGATCCAGCATCGGCTCGGTCAGCTCGCTCGGGCGCAGATGCAGACCGTACGAATCGTCGCGTAGTCGCTCGAGTGCGGTGTGGCGCTCGAGCTGGGAAAGCCCGACGCGCAGCTTCACCTCGAACAGGCGCGTAGCACGAATGAGCTCTTCGGGCGAAACCTTGGCGATGCCATCTTCACGCACGCGCGAAGTGATTGCCCGATGCAGCGCCATCAGTTCGTTGCGCGACGGCGAGTCGTTCTCGATAAACCATTCCTGCAGATTGCGATCCTGCGGCGCGAACAGCAGCATGCACTGCGCCAGCCGTCCGTCGCGGCCGGCGCGCCCAGCCTCCTGGTAATACGCCTCCAGAGTGCCGGGAATGCTGTAGTGCACTACGAAGCGCACATCCGGCCGATCGACGCCCATGCCGAAGGCGTTGGTGGCGATCATCACCGCGTTCGGATCGCGCAGATAGGAGTCCTGCACCAGCGAGCGCTGATTGCGATCCATGCCGCCGTGATACACGTACGTCGGCACCCGAAATTCCGCCTCGATCGTCGCCGCCAGATCCTCGGCTTCGCGCCGGGTTCCCACGTAGATGATCCCGGCGCCCCGCACTGCGCTGAGCACTTTGCGGATCGCATTCTGTTTGGCGCGCAGATCGGGCGTGAACCGCACGTGAAAAACGAGATTCTCGCGCGCGAATCCGGTGACCACGCGCGCGGCATCGCCCATCCCGAGCTGGGCCACGATGTCGTCCTGCACTTCCGGAGTGGCCGTCGCCGTCAGCGCCAGCGTCACCGGATTGCCGAGCATCCGGCGCATGGACCCGAGCGTCAGGTAGTCCGGTCGAAAATCATGCCCCCACTGCGAAATGCAGTGCGCCTCGTCCACTGCCAGCAGCGACAGCTCGGCGGCGCGCAGCGCTTCGATGAACACCTGGCTGCGCAGTCGCTCCGGCGCGATGTACACCATCCGATATTCGCCGCGCCGCAGTTTGTCCATGCGCCGCTGCTGTTCGGATGCGGACAACGAACTGTTGATGAACGTCGCCGGGATGCCATACGTCTGAAGTCGGTCAACCTGATCCTTCATCAACGCGATCAGTGGCGAAATGATTAGCGCCGTCCCCGGCAGCGCCAGCGCGCACGCCTGATACACCAGCGACTTGCCGCTGCCCGTCGGCATGACGACGAGGGTATGTCGTCCGTTCAGCACGTTCTCGATCGCTTCGCGCTGCCCGGCACGAAAATCGTCGAGTCCGAAATGATCGTGAATCAGCTGACGCAGAATATCGACCGCCATCAGAACACGCGCTCCCCGTTCGCCACCGCTCGTTCCGGCTGCAGCAACACCACGCCCTCGGGCGTGTCGAAGCCGAGCACCAGACATTGGCTTTCGACGCCGGCGATGTTGCGCGAGGGAAAATTCAACACGCCCACGACCTGCCGGCCAATGAGCTGATCGGCACCGTACAAGCGGGTGAACTGTCCGCTGCTCGTGCGCAGGCCGCGCGGGCCGAAATCGATCGTCAGGATATACGCCGGCTTGCGCGCCTTCGGATTCGGCTCACATCGCACCACCGTGCCGGCGCGCAGTTCGCAGGCGAAAAATGTTTCCGGCGACACCGTCGGCAGCGCCGCGTCCGCGACCGTTGCATCACTCATGCTTTTTCCTCCACGCTTGACACTGCACCTGAATGCCACGACAGCGAAATTTTTACATTCCGGACAGCGCGCGAAAGTATAATCTTGTCCGCGCTCCACGAAGAGCCCAATGCGCCGGCGAGTCCTTCATTGTGCCGGCGCCACTTCATACCAACGGAGCAACTTCATGAGCAAATCGATTTCTCTTCGAGTACTGATCGCGGACGATGAATCCATTATCCGCATGGGTCTGCGCACGATCCTCACCGAGCTCGGCCACACGGTGTACAGCGCCGCCGACGGCATGGAAGCCGTCTCGCTCGCGCAGCGCGAAGACCCGGACCTCGCTCTGCTCGATATCCGCATGCCCTTCAAGGACGGGCTGGAAGCTGCCGCAGAAATCGTGCAGCATCATCCGATCCCCATCATCATCCTCACCGCATTCAACGACAACACGCTGCTCGATCGCGCCTCCGCCATCCCGGTGCAGGGCTATCTCGTCAAACCAGTCAAGCGTGACGACTTGATCACGACCATGCGCGTCGCCCTCGCCACGCATCAGGAACGCCGCAGCCTCACCGCCAAAGTCGGCGAGCTCGAGGAAAAACTCACCGCGCGCAAACTCATCGACCGCGCCAAGGGCATCCTCCAGAAGCAGGGCATGAGCGAGGAAGAGGCGTACCACCAGATTCAGATGAATGCGCGTTCGCGCCGCACCACCATGAGCAAAATCGCCGCCGAAATCATCGACGGCGCCACGCCATCGTAGGGGCGACCCGGTGGGTCGCCCGCACGTCGCCCGCCCGGTGGGTCGCCCGCACGTCGCCCGCCCGGTGGGTCGCCCGCACGTCGCCCGCCCGGTGGGTCGCCCG
>JBIIIA010000189.1:0-6388 GCA_044235195.1 Thermoflexales bacterium | reverse complement strand
CAGGCGGTCGTCGAACGCGCCGACGCGCGGTTCAGCGCATTGGCAACTCCGCGAGAGGCGGCCGAAGGTGACGCGGCATACGTGAACGCCGAGGTGCAGAGCGTGGCCGATCCGACCGGCGCGCGCGTGGCGGCGTGGTCGTCGCATCGGGCGCAGCTGCTGGACGTGGCCAGCGGCGACGAATGCGACCTGGCGATCAACCGCGTCGAGGAAGGCGCAGATCGGCCGATCATCGACGCGGCGTGGAGCAGCGATGGCCGCTATCTGGCCGTGCTGATGCTGGCGGACGCCGAGCGGCTGGGCCCGACGGTGCTGCGCGTGCTCGATCTGCAGGCGGGCGTGTATCGTGACGCGGCTGTCGATGCGCTCGTCGTCAGCGCGATGAACTGGATTCCTGGGCGGTCGGAGCTGTTGGCGACGGCCGTGGATCTCGGCGCGCCCGACGCAGCCGATGCGATGTACGTCGTCGATGCGCGCACCGGCCAGGGCGCGCGCGTGGCCGATGCGCCGGCGTTGTTTGCACCGGCGTACTGGGGCCTGCGATTTTCACCGGATGGAAGTTCCCTTGCCGCGGCGTGCGTGCAGCCCGATGCCGACGGCGTGGTGCGGCGGGGAGCGATCTGCATGTGGGAGGTCGACGTTCGATGAAGTGGGCGCACACTTTTCTGGCCGCGGTGTTCGCCGTGGTTTCCGTGTGGCCGATCGCTGCGCGCGCCGATGCCGAGGTGGTGTGGACGCCGCCCGCGGAGATCGGGCTGCGCGTGATGCGGCTCACCGCCAACGGCGGAAATTCCGGCGTGCCGTGCGATGTCAGCCCGGACGAAAAATCGTTCGGCTGCGGCTCGGCCGGATATCCGTATGCCACGAACCCGATCACGATTCCGATCGAGACCGATTACCTGCTGAACGTGGTGCCGCAGGAGATGCCGCTGTCGTTCGCCGTGCATGCCATCGAAGCGCAGGCCACGGCGGCGCGCAGCTTCACGTACTGGTATGCGAGAAAAGGCACGCTGATCAACAACTCGATTTCGTATCAGGCGTTCATCCCGGGAAAATTCGCAGCCGTGTCGGGAGTGACGCCGGACGATTCGACGAACCCGTGCGCGAGCGGCAACCTCGGTACGCGGCAGTCGAAGCTGTGCGCGGCGATGCGCAACCCGCGTTACATGACGCGCTTCGATAGTGAAACGCCGGTGTTCGCGCAGTACTCGGCCGACTGGCCGGATCGCACGCAGACGAACAAATGGCACAAGGCGCTGCGCGCCGTCGACGATCCGATCAGCAACACGACGAACGGCACGTGCATCGCCGACGGGGCCGGCAGCCATGGGCACGGCATGTCGCAGAACGGGGCGAATCGCTGGGCGCGCGGTTTTCAATGCGCGTACTCCGAACGTGCACCGTGGAGCGTGGCGTGGGGCAGCGCCGATCGGATTTTGTTCCATTACTACACCGGCATACACCTGCGCACAGCGAACGCGCCGCAGCGCGAGCGCGGCCTGCTCGAGAGACTGCTCGGGCTGTTCGCCGGAGAGACGGTGCCGACGCCGGGCGCCGTCACGTCACCCGAATGGCGCTGGAACCCGCTGCGCATCGACGGGCTGCCGGCGGAATCGGCCGGTGCGGCCCCCTTCGCGCTCGACGTGCAGCTGCAGAACACCGGCGTGTACACGTGGACGTGCGCCGACGGCGTCGGATGCTTTTCGCTTGGCTATGCCTGGAGTGGAGGGCCGGGCGAGGTGTTCACCAGCACCGCGTGGGCGGCGCTGCCGTGCAGCGTGCCGCCCGGCGATCCCTCGGCCGTGGCGCGGCTGACGATCGCCGATCGGCCGCAGTGGCCGGCGGGCGTGTACTCACTGACGCTCGACGTGCGCGCGCATCTCGCGGACGGGCAGACCGTGTGGTTCAGCCAGCAGGGATGGCCGGCCTACAGCGTTCCGATCACGTTCACCGACGCCGGCGTCGAAGGCCGCGGGCGCGCCGCCGCGATCGCCGGCACGCCGATGGCGTTCGTGCCGTTCGTGGAGAACGAGGCTGCGACGGCGACGCCGACGCCGACGGAGACGCCGACGGACGACGGACGACAGACGACAGCAACACCGACAGCGACGACGGAAAATCCGCCGCAGTCCATCGGCTGCATTCCGTGACGTCCGCCGTCGGTCGTCCGCCGTCTGCCCTCACCCCTCATCCCGCAGCTCCGCCACCGTGCCGCGCGTGACTGCCAGCAGATCCTGCGGCCGCACCAGCATTTGGAGCCCGCGCAGGCCGGCGCTGACGGAGATGCGTTCGAGCTGCAGCGCCGACGCGTCGAGAAAGACCGGCAGCGCCTTTTTTGCGCCGAGCGGTGAGCATCCGCCCTTCAGGTAGCCGGTGACGCGAAACAAGTCTTCGACGTCGATCATGCTGCAGCGTTTGTCGCCCATGGCTTTCGCGAGTTTGCTCAGGCTGAGCTGTGCGTCGCCGGGAACCAGCGCCATGACCAGGCCCTTGCGTTCGCCCTGCGCGACGAGCGTCTTGAACAACATGGAGAGGGGCAGGCCGAGATTTTCGGAAGTTTCCTCGACGGTGAATTCGACGGCAGAAAATTCGCGCAGCTCATAGGGAATGCGTGCGCGCTCCAGGATGTCGATGGCGCGGGTGCGTTTCATAGTCGGTCCGTGTGAATAATCGAGATTACGGTATCCTAACCCTTCTTGCATTGCACCGCACTCTGCATGGGAATATCCAAATCCTAAATGGAGTCCGCGAATCACGGCTTATTCCTTCGAGATCTGGACACTCCCATGCAGAGTGCGGTGCGGCTGAAGGCAAACTATTGTGGCAATCGCCCTGACTGAAAACACACGCGACGAAATCTCCGAATTTTCCGTGGCGCGCGACTGGCACTCCGATCGGCGTTCGCCGATTCGATGGCTGTTCTCGCACATCTGGCGTTATCGGCTGCACGTGTTCGGCATCCTTCTCGGATCGCTCGGCAACGCGGCTGGCGGCGCGGTCATGCCGCTCATGATCGGGCAGGCGTTCAACTCCGTGAACGATGGCAACGCCGATCTGCGCTCGCTGTTATTCGCGGCGCTGGGCATTCTGGCTTCGCAGCTCGTGCGCTCTTTTCTTCAGTTGTGGCGCAACTGGTCGTCGGAGACGATCGGGCAGCGCATCGAACGCAACGTGCGCGCCGAGCTGTATTCCAGCCTGATCGGCAAGAGCATGCAGTTCCATGACCGGCAGCGCATCGGCGATGTCATGGCGCGCGCGACGAACGACGTGCGCGAGGTGAACTTCTTCATGAACCCCGGCATCAACATGGTGCTGGGATCCGGTGCATTCTTGATTTTCCCGCTGTTCTTCGGCGGCGGCATTCATTTGCAGCTGGCGATCGTTCCGGCTTTGTACGTGCTGTTCTACGTGCTCGCGGTGCGGCGCTTCCTGCGCAGGCTGGCGCCGGCCACCGAGAACGTGCGCCGGTCGTTCGGCGCGATGAACTCGACGCTGGCCGAGTCGATCGAGGGCATCGAGACGGTCAAGGGGGCGGCGCAGGAGAAGCGCGAGATCAGCCGATTCTCCGCCATGGTGGCGCGCTGGCGTGAGGCCAGCATCGCGCAGGGCGACGTCGAGGCCGTGTATTTGCCAGGGCTCGTGCTGGGCGTGACCATCGCGCTCGGCGTGGCGCACAGCCTGCTGCTGTATCTCGACGGCGCCATCACCGTGGGCGGCGTCGTGGCGTACAGCGGCCTGCTGCTTTCGCTGCGTTTCCCGACGTTCGCCACGCAGTTCGCGTATCCGCAGGTGTCGTCCGGAGTGGCGTCGGCGCGGCGCATTCTCGAGATGATCAACGCCGAGACGCTGCTCGATCAGAACAAGGACGGCTACTCGGCCGGCATGCGCGGCGACGTCGAATTCGCCGACGTCACGTTCGGCTACGGCGGCCGCGAGGATGCACGGCCGGCGCTGCGCGGCGTTTCGCTGAAAGTCCAGGCCGGCCAGACCATCGCCGTCGTCGGGCAGACGGGCGCCGGCAAGAGCACGTTGACGAAGCTGATCAATCGCATCTACGACGCCGACGGCGGCGTGGTGCGCGTCGACGGCGTCGATGTGCGCGACTGGGATCTGGCGGCGCTGCGCCGGCAGATCAGCTACATCGAGCAGGACATTTTTCTGTTCTCGCGCACGGTGGCCGAGAACATCGCGTTCGGCGCGCCCGGCGCGTCGCGTGAACAGATCGAACGCGCGGCGCGCGCGGCGCAGGCGCACGACTTCATCATGGGGTTCAAGGATGGCTACGACACGGTGGTGGGCGAACGCGGCGTGACGCTGTCCGGCGGCCAGCGCCAGCGCCTGGCCATCGCGCGCGCGTTCCTGACCGATCCGCGCATCCTGATCCTCGACGACAGCACCAGCGCCATCGACAGCGCCACCGAGGACGAAATTCAGCGCGCGATGTTCGAAATCGCGCAGGGACGCACCACGTTCGTCATCACGCATCGGCTTTCGCAGATTCGCTGGGCTGATCAGATCGTCGTGATGAAGCAGGGGCGCGTCGAAGCCGTCGGCACGCACGAGGAGCTGCTCGTGCAATCCAAGGCATACGCACAGATTTTCGGGAGTTAGATGTTTCAAGGACTTGCAAACGAGCGCTACGATCGGCAATACTCCGATCGCCAGCTGATCGCGCGCACCGCGCGCTATTTCGCACCGCAGAAAAAATTGATGACGCAGCTGCTGCTGGGCGTCGTCGGCGTGACGGCGCTCAGCCTTGCCGAGCCGCTGCTGATGTCGCAGGGCGTGCAGTGGGCGGCCGATCGCGCCTCGATCGACACGGTGCTGCTGCTGGCGGCGGCTCTTCTCGTCGCGCAGGTGGTCACGTGGCTGTTCAATCGGGCACGGCGCCGCATCTCCGGACGCCTGATCGCGGCGATCGTCGGACGGATGCGCGACGACGCCTTCGCGGCGACGATCCGTCACGACATGGCGTTCTTCGATGAATTCCAATCGGGCAAGGTCATCAGTCGCATCACCAGCGATACGCAGGAGCTGGCGCAGGTGACCACCCTGGTCTTCGACCTGGTCAGCCAGTTCACCACGTTGATCGTGCTGACGATCGTGTTGTCGCAGATTTCCGGTTTGCTGACGGTAGCGCTGCTGGCGATGGCGCCGGTCGTCGTGCTGTTCGGCTTCGCGTTTCGTCGACTGGCGCGCACGGTGACGCGCGGCGGATTCAAGGCCCTCGCCGAAGTGAACGCGGCGATTCAGGAAGCCGTGGCGGGCATGCGCGTGGCCAAAAACTTTCGCCAGGAGCATGCCATCTACGAACGCTTCAGCGGCATCAACGAGCGCGCGTATGCCGTCAATATGCGGCGCGGCCTGACGCTCGGGACGGTGTTCCCGGCGATGAACGCGCTGAGCGGCCTCGGCACGTCGATCATGACGTACTTCGGCGGCGCGGCGGTGCTGGGCGGTTCGATCGGCGTGGGCGCATGGTACTTGTTCATCGTCAGCCTCGATCAGTTCTGGTTTCCGATGACGAATATCGCGTCGTTCTGGAGCACGATTCAGAACGGCCTGAGCGCATGCGAGCGAATCTTCGCGCTGATCGACGCCGAGCCGAACGTGCGGCAGCTGCCGGGTGCGTCGTCTGACGGCAGCGTGCCGACGCGCGGGCGCGTCGTCTTCGAGAACGTGTGGTTTCGCTACAACACCCAGCAGCAGGTGCTGCAGGATTTCTCGCTCACCATCGAGCCCGGGCAGTCCGTGGCGCTGGTCGGGCACACCGGTGCGGGCAAGAGCAGCATCATCAAGCTGATCACGCGCTTCTACGAGTTTCAGCAGGGCCGCATCCTCGTGGACGATCGCGACCTGCGCACGTACGATCTCTCGACGTACCGGCGGCATCTCGGGCTGGTGTCGCAGTCGCCGTTCTTGTTCAGCGACACGGTGATGAACAACATTCGCTACGCCGTCCCCGAGATGTCGGATTCGGAGGTGGAGGCGATCGCACGTCACATCGGCGACGGCGAGTGGGTGGATGCGCTGCCGAACGGGCTGCAGACGCAGGTCGGCGAGCGCGGTGGACAGCTCTCGCTCGGTCAGCGTCAGCTCGTGGCGCTCGCGCGCGTACTGGCGCAGCGCCCAGCCATCTTCATCCTCGATGAAGCGACGGCCAGCATCGATCCGTTCACCGAGCGGCAAATCCAGGATGCGCTGCGACAGATCCTCGCGGAAAGCACGTCGATCCTGATCGCACATCGACTCAGCACGGTCAAGGCGGCCGATCGCATCCTGGTGCTGCAGAAGGGCACGGTGATCGAGGAGGGCAGCCACGATGCGCTGATGACGCGCGGTGGTCACTACGCCTCGTTGTACGACACGTACTTCCGCCACCAGTCCG
>JBIIIA010000188.1:0-6391 GCA_044235195.1 Thermoflexales bacterium | reverse complement strand
CCTGCGTCATAAAAATCCAGGTGGGAAAGGCGACGACCAGCAGAACGACGGCGACGACGGCGGCTGCGTCCGAGGCGGCGTACAGGCGCCCGGCGAGCAGCATGACCGCGGCGGGCAGTGCGTACGCGGCGAGCAGCCGGGGAACCGCGCGCTGCGTGGCGGCCAGTGCATCGCCGAGCGAGAGCGACCGGCCGCGGTAGCGCGCAGCGATCAGCGTGGTGAGCAGCGCGCTCTGCAGCAGAGACGAGCTCAGTGAAACGGCGAGGGCGATCGTGGCAGAGGCGTCGATGGATTTGCCGGTGAGCGTGCGAGCGGCGATGCCGAGGATGCCGTACAGATCCTGACCCGAACGATAACGAGGCGGCACGGACCATTCCCCCGGCGCGGCGAGCGCGGCGAGCTGCCAGAGCAGCAGGGGAGCATTGGCCAGCAGCACCGCGCCGAGCACGGTCAGCGGCGAGCCGAGCAGCAGAGCGATCGACGCATTGAGGATCTGCGTCATGTCCATCGGGCGCAGCACATGGTCGGTGCGCGCCGATGAAGAAGCGGACGACGAGTTCATGTCGACGAGTGTAGCCGCACGACCAGCCACATTCGGTCACCGTGTCGTTGACGATTCGACAGGATTTTTATCGCGGTGAATGTCGAATTGACATTCTGGAGGGGGGTGCATATAACCGCGCCAAGTTTGCGAGCGAGAGTGCGTGATTTCGAGGAGGTGATCGTGTGGCCGCGCTGCCCACGCAGCAGCGGCACTGTCCGATACATTCGAGTACCCAGCCCACCGCGCGGTGCGCGGATTCACGTAGTGTCCAAAGTTTGCCAGGAGGTAACCAACTCATCTCTATGAATAGTTCGCAGAACAAAACCCGACGCGCGTCGACGCTGAACGCCGTGATGGTGTTCGCGGCGGCGGCGCTCCTTCTTTCTGCCTGCGGCCAGCCTCAGGTCGTCGAAAAGGTGGTCGAGAAGGAAGTCAAAGTCGAAGTGACCAAGGAAGTCGAGAAGATCGTCGAGAAGCAGGTCGAGGTCGTCAAGGAAGTCGAGAAGCAGGTCGAAGTCGTCGTCACGGCGACGCCGGTCGTCGTCAAGGCTGCCTTCGAGAAGCTGCAGGAAGCGCCGGTGCTGGCCGAGAAGGTCGCAGCGGGAGCGATTCCGCCGGTCGAGCAGCGCGTGCCGAAGGATCCGTTCATCGTCGGCCCCGGCGTGATCGTGGCTGAAAAGGACCTGGACTGGAAGCCCGGCAAGTACGGCGGCACGCTGCGCAGCGCGCACAGCGTGGCGAACTGGTCGCCCGACTTCTTCGTCATGTCGAACGAAGGTCTGCTGATGGCCCCGGGCATCGGCACCGAGGGCGTGCGCGGCAACGTGCTGCGCGATTACACGATCAGCGAGGATGGCAACACCATCACCTTCCGCCTGCGCGAAGGCATGAAGTGGTCGGACGGCACCCCGGTGACGACCGAGGACATCCGCTTCACGTACGAGGACATGCTCAAGAATCCTGAGCTGTTCAAGAATTTCCCGGCGCGCTGGAAGACCGGCGCCAAGCCGGACGGCGCGGAGCCGACGATCAAGATCGTGGACCTGTTCACGTTCGAGATGTCGTATCCGGAGCCGTACGGCGGCCTGCTGCGCCAGTTCACGATCGAAGCGTGGGTGGGCTACACCGAGTGGCTGAACCCGGCGCACTATCTGAAGCAGTTCCACAAGAAGTACGCCGACCCGGCCAAGCTCGAGGCGCTGCTCAAGGAAGCCAAGCTCAAGCCGGACGAGTGGGTGACGCTGTTCAACCAGAAGCGCTGCCAGAACTGGGACGTCAACCAGCCGCGCTGCATCGGCTACCCGAGCCTGAACCCGTGGACGCTGGTCAGCTCGGACAACAGCCAGCTGACGTTCGAGCGCAACCCGTACTACTGGAAGGTCGACACGGAGGGCCAGCAGCTGCCCTACATCGACAAGCTGGTGTCGGCGCAGGTGCAGGACGTGGAAGCGGTCAACCTGAAGGTGCTGGCCGGTGAGATCGACTTCCTCCGCGAGAGCACGGCGCTGGTGAAAGTGCCGCTCTACAAGGAGAACGAAGAGAAGGCCGGCTTCAACACCGTGCTGCTGGACATGCACGTCGATTCGAGCGCGCTGTTCCTGAACCAGACGTTCACGAACACCGAGCAGGCGGCCGACTGGACCAAGTACTCGCAGGATCCGAAGTTCCGCAAGGCGCTGTCCATGTCGATCAACCGCTCGGAGATCATCGAGACGATCTACTACGGCTACGCCAGCCTGCCGCTGCGCGACGTCGGTGAAGAGAACTCGAAGTACGACGTCGATGCGGCCAACGCGCTGCTGGACGAAATCGGCCTGACGAACAAGGACGCCGACGGCATGCGCCTGGGCTCCGACGGCAAGCCGCTGACGATCCTGCTCGAGCATGCTGCTCACGCGCCTGACCTGGCTCCGATTGCTGAAATCGTGGGCGAGGACATGAAGAAGATCGGCATCAACATGGTCGTCAAGAAGATCGACGGCGCGCTGTGGGGCACCCGCCGCGGCAGCAACGATCTCATGTCGACGATGTTCTGGACGCACGACAACGGCTGGGGCGGCGGCACGGGCATGAACGAAGCGCTCGATCAGGCCGGCCCGGCGTGGTCGCGCTTCTACAACACCCAGGGTGCGGAAGGCGTCGAGCCGCCGGCCTGGGTGAAGGAAGGCTTCGACATTCGCGCCAAGTGGTGGACGCAGGTCCCCGGCTCGCCCGAGTGGCTGGAGACCAGCAAGACTGCGGCCAAGTGGCAGCAGGACAACCTCCCGATCGTCAAGATCGTGGAGCAGGTCAAGTATCCGATGATCGCCAACAAGAAGCTCGGCAACGTGGCTTCGAGCGGCTTCGCCATCGGTCTGAACTTCGCGGGCGAGCAGCTGTTCTTCACCGAATAGTCTCTCGGCGCACCCGCGCTCACGGCTGAGGCATCCCCTCATCGGCATCGTGCCGGTGAGGGGATGCCCCGACCGTTTCGAATGTACGCATCGCGATCGGCTCTTCTCGACAATCACCTCTACTCGCTCGCCAATCGCCTGCCATCGTTCATTTCGCCCACACTACTCGGAGGAAAACCGCGTGCTTGCGTTCATCGTCCGCCGGTTGATCACCATCGTCCCGCTGCTCATTCTGATCTCGATCGTGTCGTTCATCGTGATCGAGCTGCCGCCCGGGGACTGGGTGGAGAACCGCATTCAGCAGTTGAAGCTCGCCGGCGCTGAAGTCGACGAGGGAGAAATCGCTCGTCTCAACAGCCAATATGGCTTGGACAAGCCGGCCTACCAGCGCTATTTCCGCTGGGTGACCAACATGCTGCAGGGTGACTTCGGTTACTCGTTTCAGTGGAACCAGCCGGTCGGTGAAATTCTCGCCGAGCGCGTGCCGCGGACGATGTTGATCGCGTTGCTGTCGCTCGTCGTCTCGTGGCTGATTTCCACGCCGATCGGCATCCTCTCGGCGATCAAACAGTATTCGTGGATCGACTACCTCGGGACGTTCATCAGTTTTATCGGCCTTGCGACGCCCGGCTTCCTGCTGGCGCTGATCCTGGCCTACGCTGCGCTGAATATTTTCGGCTTCTCGCCGCTCGGACTGCATTCGATCGAACTGGTCGACGCGCCATGGAGCATGGAGAAGCTGATCGACTTTCTCAAGCATTTGATCCTGCCGCTGATCATCGTCGGCCTGACCGGCACGGGCGTCACGATCCGCGTGCTGCGCGCCAACCTGCTCGATGAACTGAAGAAGCAGTACGTCATCACGGCGCGCGCCAAAGGCCTGACCGAATATCAGCTCCTGATGAAATATCCGGTGCGCATGGCGATCAACCCGCTGATCAGCACGATCGGCGGCATCCTGCCGGCGCTGATCGGCGGCGAGCAGCTGGTCTCGATCGTGCTGTCGCTGGACACCACCGGCCCGGTGCTGCTGCGCGCGGCGATCGCACAGGACACGTATCTCGTCGGCGGCATCGTGATGATTCTCAGCTCTCTGGCCCTGTTCGGATCACTGCTCTCGGATATTGCGCTGGCTTCGATGGATCCGCGCATTCGCTTCGGAGGCACCTCGAAATGAGCACCTCGACCATTCCCGTGCCTTCCGCTGGACCTGCTGCTGTCGAAAAAGAAGATCGCAGCATGTATGCCACGCAGTGGCAGCTGATCTGGTGGAAATTCCGCAAACACAAACTGGCCCTGGCGTCGTCGGTCGCGTTGATCCTGCTGTATCTGAGCGCGATCTTCGCCGACTTCGTGGCGCCGTACGGGCCGCAGCAGCGCTTCGAAGGACAGCAGCAGCAGCCGCCGACGCAAATCTACTGGTTCAACCAGGGTTCGTTCATCGGCCCGCACGTGTACCCGACGAAGCGCAAGGCCGACCCGAAGACGTTCAAGTTCAGCTTCGTGCCGGATGAGACGCGTCCGATGCCGATTCGCCTGTTCGTGCGCGGCGAGCCGTACAAGATGCTGGGCTTCATCGAAGGGGATCTGCATCTGATCGGCACTGGCACCGGAAAGGACGTGCCGCCGCTCTTTCTCTTCGGCACCGATCGCCTCGGCCGCGACATTTTCTCGCGGTCGTTCCACGCGGCACGCATCTCGCTGTCGATCCCGTTCGTCGGCATCATCCTGACGTTCATCGTCGGTCTGGCGCTCGGCGGCATTTCCGGCTACTTCGGCGGCATCATCGACGAGGTGATTCAGCGCATCATCGACTTCATTCAGTCGGTGCCGACGATTCCGCTGTGGATTGCGCTGGCCTCGGCGCTGCCGCGCGACTGGTCGACGGAGAAGACGTTCCTGGCGATCACGGTCATTCTTTCGGCCGTGGGTTGGACGGGCCTGGCGCGCGTGACGCGCGGCAAGCTGCTGCAGCTGCGCGAGGAAGACTACACGCTGGCGGCGCAGTGCGCCGGAGCCAGCGAAGCGCGCATCATCTTCCGCCATCTGCTGCCCGGCTTCACCAGCCACCTGATCGTGTCGTTGACGAACGCCGTGCCCGGCTCGATCCTCGGCGAGACGGCGCTGAGCTTCATCGGCCTCGGCATGCAGCCGCCGGCGGTGAGCTGGGGCGTGCTGCTGCAGCAGGCGCAGGACCTCGTCGCCATCGCGCAGCAGCCGTGGCTGATGATCCCGGCGATTTTCGTGATTCTCACCGGTCTGCTGTTCAGCTTCGTCGGCGACGGCCTGCGTGATGCGGCCGACCCGTACACGCGCTAGACGAGGAGCGATATGACCAACAGTCCCAACAACGAACTCCTCATCGAGGTCAAGAACCTCGAAGTGCATTTTCATCTGCTCGAAGGCACGGTGCGGGCGCTGAACGGCGTCAGCTTCAATATTCGTCAGGGGCGCTCGCTCGGCGTGATCGGCGAGAGCGGCTGCGGCAAGTCGGTGACGGCGCAGTCGATCATGCGCATCGCGCCGACGCCGCCGGCCAAGATCGTCGGCGGCAGCATTCGGCTGCACATGGCCGGCAAGGACGGCGCGCCGGGCGAGGACGTCGAGATTTTGTCGCTCGACGCCAGCGGCGAGAAGATGCGCAGCATTCGCTGGAAGCATGTGGCGATGATCTTCCAGGAGCCGATGACGTCGTTCAGCCCGGTCTTCACGATCGGTGACCAGATCATCGAGGCCATCCTGCTGCACATGCCGGACATGGACGAGAAGAAGGCGCGCGAACGCGCCATCGAGCTGCTCGGCCGCGTCGGCATTCCCAAGCCCGAACGCCTGGTCGATGCCTATCCGCATCAGTTGAGCGGTGGCATGCGGCAGCGCGCGATGATCGCCATGGCGCTGTCGTGCGATCCGAAGCTGCTGATCGCCGACGAGCCGACGACCGCGCTCGACGTGACGATCGAGGCGCAGATCCTCGAGCTGCTCAAGTCGCTGCAGCAGGAATTCGGCATGTCGATGATGTACATCAGCCACGACCTCGCCGTGGTCGGCGAAATGGCGGACGACATCATGGTGATGTATCTGGGGCAGGTGATGGAGCGCGCGTCGCGCGACGAGCTGTTCGAGAATCCACTGCATCCGTACACGCAGGCGCTGTGGCGCAGCATTCCGCGCATCGACGGCGGCCAGGACCGGCTGGAGCCGATCGCCGGCACGCTGCCCAGCCCGTTCTCCGAGCAAAAGGGCTGCCCGTTCTATTCGCGATGCGAGCATCGCATCAAGGACGTCTGCGACGTGCAGCGCCCGCCGATGTACCGCGCTTCCCCGACACACGAGGTGGCCTGCTTCCTGTACAAGGATTCCCAGTAGGACGATGCGTTGAGTAAGAGTCAATCCGTACACTCCGGCTGAGTCGCGCTGGCCCCGCCCGGGGGCGGGGGCGGGGGGCGCAGCCCCC
>JBIIIA010000187.1:0-6407 GCA_044235195.1 Thermoflexales bacterium | reverse complement strand
GATAGTGATAGTGATAGTAGACAAAATCTCTTGCTACACACTATCCACTATCGACTATCCACTATCGACTATCCACTATCCACTATCTACTATCTACTATCTACTATCACTATCTACTATCACTATCCACTGTCTCTGTCGGCTATCCGATGAGCAAGCCCACCGCCGTGGCTGCGACGGCGACGGCCAGCGACTTCAGCTGCACGCTGCGCGCCTGTTTGCGAATCTGGGCTTTGACGTCTTCTTCGAGAATGGTCTCGAGGCCGGAATCCATGTCGCGCGAACCGCGCGACGCCAGGCCCACTCAGGTCTTTTCCTTGTACTGAAAGAAGCCGAGCGCTGCTCCGAAGAACGGCACGAAGGCAGCCAGGCGCGTCCACGCGGGCAGGCCGGTAAATGCGGTGACGGCGACGAAGGCGACGCCGGCGGCGGCGGCGACGAGCCCGAAGTTCAGCCGCATGCGGCGTTGCTTCGGCCCGATGTTGGCGATGCAGATTTCAGCCATCTGGTTTTTATACCTGAGCACGCCGCGGATGGGCCGTTTTCGGGGCGCGTTATGCAACTTCTTAAGTTCGGCGGGAATCACCGCCGGCGCAGCAGCGGGCCGAGGACGGCGCGTTCCTGCTCGTCGAGGCTGCGCAGAGCGACGAGGGCGGCGGCGTAGAGCAGCGTGCCGAGAACCAGCCCGGCCAGCGGCGCGCCGAGCCACGCGCCGCCGCCCGCCGCCGCGGCCATGAGACCGGCGGCCAGCGCCGGCCGCGCCATGATCGCGCTCCAGTGCAGCGCGCCGATGTGGCGGCGCACGTAGTAATAGAAGATCGCGCCTTTGAGAATCTCCGAGCCGATCGTCACCACCGCCGCCGCCTGATACGAGAACAGCGGCACGAAGATCAGGTTGGCGGCCAGGTTGAAGACCAACGTGGCGGCGAACGCGCGCGTGATCGTGCGCTGCTGATTCACGGCGATGAGCGCGTAGTTCGTCACGCTGTTGATCCAGCCGGCCACCATCGACCAGGCCATGATCGAGATCGCCACGGCGCCGTGCGGCAGGAATTCCGCGCCGAAAAAGCCGGCCAGCGTGTTCGACAGGAACGTCGTGCCGACGGCCAGCGGCAGCGCCAGCATCACCAGCAGCTTGACCGCCAGGGTGAACGCGCGCATGAACGCGTCGTTGCCGCGTTCGGCCATGCGCGAGAGCGCCGGAAAGAGCGACTGCGTGAAAAACGACGGGATGATGTTGAACGCGTCGACGAAGCGGTAGCCGGTGCTGTACCAGCCGACGACTTCTTCGGAGTTCACCGCGCGTGCGCCGAACACCGCGGGCGACGGGGCGGCGGCCTTGAGGATCGGCACGTCGATCTTGAATTCGATCGACGCCAGCAGGTGATTGAGCATCAGCGGCAGCGACTGGCGCAGCATGTCGGCGCGCGACGTGAGCACGGCGAATCCGTCGGCGCTGCGGCCGAAGCGCAGCCCGAGGCGGCGGCGGGCGAGCGCGGCGAGGAAGGCCAGCGTGCCGACGTTGACGACGACCGACGTGGCGGCCAGGGCCGGCACGCCCCAGCCGAGCGACAGCAGCACCGCGCCGACGGCGGCAGTGGCCAGCGCCGACAGCACCGAGAGCGCGGCGGGAATTTCCCCGTGTTCGAAGGCGAAGAACAGCGCGCTCAGGCCGGTGTTCAGGCTGCTGATCACCTGCGAAGCGCCGAGGATGGCGATGGTGACGGCGACCTCGCGGCTGAAATAGCCGACGGCGAGCCCGCCGCCGAGCACGACGGCCAGCAGCGGCGCCACGGCCAGGGCGAGCATCAGGCGCAGCGCGGTGGTGTGGCGGAAGTAGTCGCCGGCGTGCTGGCGATCGCGCGCCACTTCGCGCGTGAGGTACGTGTTCAGCCCGAAGTTCAGGATGATTTCGAACCAGCCGATGATGACGACGGCGAAGTAGTACGCGCCGACGCCGTCCGGGCCGAGCAGGCGCGCGACGACGATGGCGAAGACGAACGAGATCAGGCGCGCGACGATGTTCATGCCGGAGAGCACGAAGGAATTGCGTGCGACGCGGCCGGCGCCGGAGAGCGAATCGGAGGCGGCGGCCAGCGAGCGCCAGGCATAGACGCCGGCGGCGAAGGCGAGCGCGACAGCGGCGAGGGCCGAAGCGAACGCGCCGAAGCGCACGCTGTCGGGCGAATATTTGAAGCGCACGGTGGCGACGCGTGCGTCGGCCGGCAGAGCGGCCTGATCGAGGCGCACGCCGCGGAAGTTGCCGTTGACGAGCACGACCGGGACCTCGACTTCGGCGTCGTCGGCGGCGCCGAGCGGGCGAACGAAGGCGCGCCAGCCGGGAAACCAGCTGTCGTTGAGGATGAGCCATTCGCGCCCGGGTTCGATCGGCGCATCGATCCACACCTCGCCATTCGCATAGGCAGTGATGGTGGCAGGCGCCCATTGCGCGGGCTGCGGCGACGCGCAGCTCGGTCGGCAGGCGGCCGGGTCGTTCACGATGACGTAGCGTCGCGGGTCGAAGCGCTGGATGGCCGCGGCGAACCATGCGCCGTCGGGCGCCGGCGCGTCGGGCGCGAGGGTGGCGTCGGCCGGCATCAGATACGCGCGCGGCATGGCGCGTGTGTTGCGGTAGACGCGCAGCCCGCCGACCTGCGGCAGCTCCTCGTAGCCGGCGACGTCGATCGCGTTTTCGGTCAGCACGTATTTCACGCCCAGCAGATCGACCAGCGGGGATTCGAGGCTGGCGCGTTCGCGCAGCGGGCTGACGCGGTTGTAGAGCAGGTCGCCCTGCGGCTCGATCGCCTTCATGTACTCGACGTAGCGCTTCGGGATGATCGAGTCGTAGCCGCGCACGTCCTGCAGCCCGAGCGGCCAGAGCGCGTTGGCGTTGGCCGGCTTGCCGTGCGGCGCGCCGCTGGGCTCGTACGACGTCACGCGCCACAGCTTCATCGCGCCGACCGCTTCGCCGTCGTCGCGCAGCGGCTGCAGCGCCGCCGGCTGCACGTCGAGCAGAGCGGGGTCCACGGACGGGATGAAGCCGACCCAGGCGATGTTCAGATCGACGGCGAGGACGACGATCAGCGCCGCGGCCTGGCGGCGTCCCGGCCGCAGCGCGGCGGCGATGCCGACCGCGACGAGCAGAGCGCCGAAGAGGGCGACGTTGCCGGCCACGTAGCTGAAGAGCGCCTCCGGTGAAGTGAATCGCTGCGGTGCGAGCGCGCTTTCCTCGTACATCGCCACGGCCAAGTTCCGCACGTTCGGCCACGCCAGGCGCGCGGCGCCGACGCCGATCAGCGCGAGCGCGCCGACGCCGGCCGTCGCCGTCGCCAGCAGCCGCCGCCAGCGCTGCGTCGCGGCCGATGCTGCTGCGGCGGTCCAGCGTTCGAACCCCAGCGCGGCCAGCACGCACAGCGCCACGGTGAGCGGATATTTCCAGCGGAACGGCGAATGCAGCTGATCGATGCCGGGCAGCCCGTAATACAGCAGCGCGTAGGCGCGCGTGCCGAAGATGAACAGCACGCTGAGCGCGGCCAGCGCGGCGAAGAACATGACCGGTACGCGGCCGTTCGCGTCGCGCTGCAGCAGGCGGCGCGCACCCGTGGCGGCGCCGACGATCGCCAGCAGCAGCGTGGCGAGCCCGGCGTACACGCTGCTTTCGACCTGTTCCTTGGCGGCGTAGCCCCACCACGTGCCCTGCAGCGACGTGATCGGCTCCATGCGCAGGCTGAACCAGTCGAAGTAGGCGTGGTGGCCCCAGCTGCCGTAGATGTTCGGCATCAGCCAGAGCAGGACATAGCGCAGCGGGAAGGCATAGCTGAGCACCTGTTCGAACGTGCTGCGGCCGGCGCCGCGGAAATTCTGCGTGACGAGTTCGAACAGCGGGACGAGCTGCACCGCGGCGAGCAGCGCGCCGCCGCCGCCGAGGACGAGCAGCCACGCGATGCGCGAGGCGATGAAGCGGCGTTCGCGCAGGCGGCCGCTGGTGAGCAGCCGGTGCAGGGCGTAGGCCGCCGTCACCAGCGCGGTGTAGACCGAAATTTCGACGTGGCCGGCCAGCAGATGACAACCGACGGCCAGCGCGCCGAGCACCGCCCACGGCAGGGACGCCGGGCGCCCGCCGAGCCCCGGCGCGGCATATATGAGCTTGTCGACGAGCGCCAGGATCAGCGGCAGCCAGGCGGCCGACGCCACGATCATCGGGTGCACCACGCCGATCACCAGCAGCCCGCACAGCTGGAATGCGACGGCGGCGAACACGGCGCTGCCGCGGCGCAGGCCGTACGTGCGAATGAGCGCGAACATGCTCAGCCCGGCGAGGGCGAGCTGCGAAGCCATGAACCAGCCGTAGGCGGCAGCGAGCGGCAGCGCCAGGAACAGCACGGAAAACGGATAGAGCGCCGAATGCTGGCCGGCGGCCAAAAACGGGACGCCGGCGAAGAGATGCGGATTCCACAGCGGCAGTTCGCCGGCGCGCACGGAATCACGAATGAACGACTTCCACGCGAAATTCTGCAGGATCAGATCCGAGGCCAGCTCGTTCTGCAGTGCGAGCGCGCCCGCAGGCGTGAGCAGGCCGTGCGCCGCCGCATCGGAGCGCCATGGTTCGTACTGAAAGAGATTGTCGGCCGGGAGGAGCGTGCGGCCGCCGAACGTCACCGGAAGCAGCAGCGTGAACGGCAGCAGGCAGAGGAAGGCCGCGCATGCGAGTGTGCGCATGCGAGCAGAGAGACGCGCCATGCGCGTGATGTTACCCGAGATGCCGTATGTATAATCCGCAGTCTTGCCCGTCCGAGGCGCTGTGCGCCGACCGGCCGCCGTGCATTCATCGAGCTGTGCGTATGAAACCATCGCCGACGAAAATCCTGCTGATCCAGGGCGGCCTCGGAGATTCCGTGCAGCCGGCTCTGGAGCGATCGGGGTATCGCGTAATCTGGGTGCGCACCGCGAAGTACGCGATCGAGCGCCTGGCCAACGATGAGCCTGCGCTGGTGGTAGTGGACGGGCCGTCGCTGAAGGGCGGCGCTGAGCGAGTGTGTCGTGCCATCAAACGGCGGCGCGACATCCCGATCCTGCTGATCGGGGACGCGGCGCCGATGGAAGAATCTTTGGACTACGCGAACGCCTATCTGGCGCGTCCGCTGCAGTTGAAACGGTTGTTGACGAGAGTGGAGAAGTTGATGCCCGAAGGGCAGAGCGTGGAATTTCGCTGTGGAGACATCGTTTTTCGTCCGAGCGACGGCAAGGTGCGCAAGCGCAGCGCCGAGCATCAGCTCAATCCGAAGCTGACGCGGCTGCTGCTGACATTCATGCAGCACCAGGGTGAGGTGATCCCGCGCAAATATCTGATGCAGCACATCTGGGAGACGACGTACATGGGGGACACACGCACGCTCGACGTGCACATCCGCTGGCTGCGTCAGATCATCGAAGACGATCCGAGCGAGCCCGGATATCTGAAAACCATCCGCGGGCAGGGTTATCGGTTCGACAATCCCAAATTGAAAAAATAGATCATGAACATCATCGTCACCGGTTCGATCGCGTACGACTATCTGATGAGCTTTCCGGGCTCCTTCAGCGAACAGATCATTCCCGAACAGCTCACGCGGCTGAGCCTGAGCTTTCTCGTCGACGACATGCAGAAGCGGCGCGGCGGCGTGGCGCCGAACATCGCGTACACGCTGGCGATGCTCGGCGAGCGGCCGATGCTGTTCGGCACCGCCGGCCAGGATTTCGGTGAATATCGCGCGTGGCTGGAGGACAAAGGCGTCGACACGCGCTTCGTCGCGCAGGCGCCGGACAAATTCACCGCGTCGTTCTTCTGCAGCACGGACCAGCACAACTGTCAGATCGCCTCGTTCTACACCGGAGCGATGGCCGACGACGTGAAGCTGTCGCTGAAGTCGCTGCCGTTCCGGCCGGACGTGGTCATCATTTCGCCGACCGAGCCGCGCGCGATGATCGGCTTCGCACGGGAATGCACCGAGATGGGCGTGCGCTACATCTTCGACCCCGGGCAGCAGTGCGCGCGGTCGACGGGGGAAGAGCTGCGCGCCGGCATCGTCGGGGCGAACGTGCTGATCTGCAACGACTACGAGATGGAGCTGATCCGCCAGAAGACGGACATGAACGAAGCCGACGTGCTGTTCCATGCCGAGGCCGTCATCGTGACGAAGGGCCCGCACGGCAGCAGCATTTATCTGAAGGATCGGCGCATCGATGTGCCGGCCGTCCCGGAGGATCGAATCGTCGATCCGACGGGCGTGGGCGACGCGTTCCGCGGCGGCCTGCTGAAGGGGCTGGCGTCCGGCGCCGACTGGGAGACGTGCGGCCGCCTCGGCAGCGTGGCGGCGACGTTCGCGCTCGAGTGCGTCGGCGGCCAGTCGCATGCGTTCTCGGCGGAC
>JBIIIA010000186.1:0-6472 GCA_044235195.1 Thermoflexales bacterium | reverse complement strand
GCGCCATGCGGCGCAGCCGCGCTTCCAATTCGAGCGACACGATCCGTGTGTTTTCAGGAGAGCCGTCGGCCAGGTCGGCGCGCCAGCGGCGCATGCTCATTTCGTCCATGGCGCTGTGGGGCGTGCACAACACTTGCCCGTCCAGCAGCGAGCGCGATAGTTCGGCCGGCAGATTCCAGTGCAGAAAGCGCGCCAGCGGCAGCGCGACGGAGAACACGAACGTCTCCGGTTCGTCGCTGGCGACGATGCGATGCGGCATGGCGGCCCAGAACGCGCAGAACGTGCGCTCCGGAATCCGCAGCGTCGTAGACCCGAATTCGATGGCCAGCGCGCCGCAGACGACGAGCGTCAGCTCGATGTCGCTGTGGCGATGTGCGGCGACCATCGTCCGCGGAGCGCCTTCGAAAAAACGCAGGGAATCGTCGAACGTATCGAACATGGTGAATGGGGCGGCAGGGATTGTACGTTTCGGCGGCAGACAAGTCCCTCTCCCCTGACCCTAACCCCTGATCCCTTGTATCGCTGCTGTATCGCTTCCGGGTGTCGAAATCCATTGACATGTCTCCGGCGACATAGTGCAATGCTTCTCTGGCCGTGCTCGGTGACACAGGGAGGCATGCTTGGCATATTTTGGATTTCAGATGCGGGTGGCATGTGCCATCGTCTTGATGAGCACTTCGTGGAGTGCGCCGCGCGCGGCGACCGCCGCGCCGTCGCCGCGAAGCAACTACGTGGAGCGACGCATGGAATCCATCTCGTCCGTGGTGTACGTCGATGCAGCGGCGCGTGGGGCGAATGACGGCACGAGCTGGCAGGATGCCTACACCGATTTCGGATATGCGCTGTCGACGGTGAGCGCCGGTGCGCAGGTGTGGGTGGCGCGCGGCGTGTATACGGCCGGCCTGGATGCTGGTGCGATGTTCACGCTTCCGGTGGGTGTGGCGCTGTACGGCGGATTCGCCGGCAATGAATTCGGCGTCGAAGAACGCGCATCGGCGGCGAACGTCACGGTGTTGTCCGGCGACCTCTACGGCGACGACGTCGTCGATGTGCACGGGCTGTTGACGGCCACGAGCAGCGTGAGCGGGACCAACGCTGCCGTGGTGTTGACCATGCTCGGCGCCTCCGCGCTCGACGGCGTGGCGGTGACCGGTGCGACATCGGCCGGCGTTGCGTGCGACGCGTGTGCGGCTGCTCTGAGTTCCGTGCGGCTCACCGGCAACGAAGTCGGCCTTTCGGTCGTCGGCGCGGTGACCGTCACCAACGGCGTGTTCGTCGGGAACGGCGTCGGCGCGCACATCGTCGGCGAGGGCGAGATTGGGAACGCCACGGCGGCCGGGAACGTCGGCGCCGGATTGCTCGTCAGCGGCGTGGTGCGGTTGAGCAATTCCATCGTGTGGGGCAACGGCGAATCGATCGTCGGCGGCGACGCGTGGGTGTACGACGGCATCGTGCAGGGCGGCTACAGTGGCACGCACGTGATCGACGCCGATCCGCTGTTCGTGGATGCAGCGAACGGCGACGTGCGACTGAGCCTCGGCAGCGCTGCGATCGACGTCGGCAGCGCCGCCGGATCTCTGACGTGGGACGCGGCCGGAATCGTGCGCGACGCCATGGTCGACCTCGGCGCGTTCGAATACGTCGCGCCAGCGGCGCCGATGGCGACGGCGACTGCGGTTCCGACCGAACCCGCCGACTTCGTCGCGCTGCCGACCGCCCCGCTGGAAGCGAGCTCGACGGCGACCGTCGAGCCGACGCCGACGGCGACCGTGGTTCCGACCGAACCCGCCGACTTCGTCGCGCTGCCGACCGCCACGCTCGAGCCGAGTTCGACGGCGACGCCGACGGCATTCTCGATCACAACGGCGACTGCGACCGTTCGCCCAACGATGACGGCAACGCCGACATCGACGGCGCTGCCGACAATGACTGTCATTACTACGGCGACTGCGACCGCGACTGCGACGAGGGTGATTGCGACTGCGACTGTGACCGCGACGGCGGCGTCGACGAAAATGATTGTGGTGCAGGACATGGCCGCGCCGCGCATCGATTTACCTCCGGCGAAATTGTTCGTCAACCGCGCGGCGACCGGAGCGAACACCGGGTTGACGTGGGCGAACGCCTTCCGCGACCTGCAGAGCGCGCTGGCGATCGCCGGGAACGGCACGCAGATCTGGGTGGCGAAGGGCGTGTACACGCCGGGACTGACGGCTGCGGCGACGTTCAGCATGACGCCGGGCGTGCAGATCTACGGTGGATTCGCCGGCAGCGAGAGCACGCTGAGCGCGCGCGACTTCGTGAAGAACGTGACGGTGCTGTCGGGCGACTTGTTCGGCGACGACCTGCGCGACGCGAACGGCGTGGTGACGACGACGGCGAACCTGCGCGGGACGAACGCACAGCACGTCGTGACGATGCTGGGCGCCGGGCGGCGCTTCACGGAGTCGACGCGGCTGGATGGGCTGGCCGTGACCGGGGCGTCGACGGCCACTCTGCCGTTGGGGGTTCACACTGAATCCGGCGGCGGCCTCCGATGTCTCGCGCGCGGAGCAGGGGGCGCTTGCGGGCCGACGTTGGCGAACCTTACGTTCATCGGAAACCTGGCGTACAAGGGCGGCGGCGTCTCGATCGTTCTCGAGGACGCGACGACCGGTGCGCCGGTTGTCACGAATGTGCAGTTCATCCGGAATCGTGCGGAGTGGGACGGTGGAGGCATCTATTTCTTCGGATCCAGCGTGACGGCGAGCGTGTCGCTGACGAACGTGGGGATCGTAGCCAATGTCGCCCGTTCGGGCGGTGGAATGTACGTCGGTGGAAGAACCGCGGGCAGGACGAACGCGTCGCTGCGCGGCGTGCGGTTCGACGACAATCGAAGTGACTTCGACGGTGCACTCACACTCTCCACCGACGAGATTCCCGATTCACAACATATCCATCACATCGACGCGTTCGTCGCCGATAGCGTGATTCACTCGCTTGCCCCGCGCACGGGGTACGACGGTGACATGATTCCCCTCTCGATTCAGTGCTACAACGGCATGATCTCGTTCGAGATGGTGAACAGCACGGTGGTGAACACCGCCAGATTTGATGCCGCTATCGAGCGCACCATGCGGCTGGGCTGCGCCAGCAGCACTATGCGCATCGTAAATTCCACACTATATGGTGGAAACGATCGTGAAGTGTTCAGAGAAAATTTGGCCGTGTACACGGCGACCAACGTATATCCGGTTCCCGCTGCGTTGACGATCAGCAATTCGATCATTTGGCGCGATCGCCCGAGTTTTCGGTCGATAGTCCAGACCAGTGTCTCGACCACCGTCGCCGTCGCCGACAGCATCGTGCGGTTCGGATATCCGGGAACGAACGTGCTGGATGCCGATCCGCTGTTTACGAACGCCGCGGCCGGCGACCTGCGCCTGCTGCCGGGCAGCCCGGCGATCGATTCAGGCAGGACCGCCGGCGCGCCGAGCGTGGACATTCGCGGCTTGTCGCGGCCGGTGAACGGCGTCGTCGATATGGGCGCGTACGAATCGCGCGGATTCGCGCTGCAGCCCGGCACACCGATGACGGCACCGGTCAGCACGAAATTTTTGCGGCCGCTGGCGGTGACGATCACCAGTGCGGCGGGCGAGCCGGTCGGGCCGGGGGCGGTGGTGACGTTCACGCCGCCGCCGATGGACGTGCCCGGCCTGAGCATCGAAGAGCCGTTCACTGCGACGACGAACGCCGCAGGCGTGGCGTCGGTGACGGTGACGGCCAACGACGTGCCGGGCACGTTCGCAGTGACGGCCACGGTGCGCGGCGTGGCGGCGCCGGTGCGCCTCACGCTGACGAATCTGCCGCCGCCGGCGCAGCTGTTCGTGAACCGTGCGGCGACCGGGGCGAACACCGGGCTGACGTGGGCGAACGCGTTTCGTGATCTGCAGAGCGCGCTGGCGATCGCCGGCAACGGCACGCAGATCTGGGTGGCGAAGGGCGTGTACACGCCGGGCATCACGAACACGGCCACCTTCAGCGTGCCGCCGGGCGCGGCGCTGTACGGCGGGTTCGTCGGCGGCGAGGCTGCGCTGGGCGCGCGCAACTGGGTGTCGAACCCGACGGTGCTGTCGGGCGACCTGTTCGGCGACGACGGGCGCGACGCGAACGGCATCGTGACGACGACCGCGCGCATCGCCGGGACGAATGCGCAGCACGTAGTGACGATGATTCGAACGCGCCGCGCGTACACGGCATCGACGCGCCTCGACGGCTTCACGATTACGGCCGGTGGCACGCCGACGAACACGAGTGGTGTGGGCGGCGGCCTGTATTGCTCAACGAGTGGAACTGTGCGCAGCGGCTGTGCGCCGACGCTGGCGAACCTCGTATTCATCGCCAACCGGGCTGTTTTGGGCGGCGGTGTCTATTTCGAAGCCGGCACGATATTGCCCGGTCCGGTGTTGACGAACGTCGTGTTCGTGCGCAACATCGCGAGCTCGGGCGGCGGACTGTTCGTAGCTTCGCAATTTACGATTACGGTGGCGAACGCAGTCTTCGAGGGCAACGTAAGCTCTGAAGGTGGTGGTGGCGCCAAGCTTAGCGGCGGAGCAGCTTTTCTTCAGGACATCGTCTTTCGCGGCAATCGCGGCGGCTGCGGAGGAGGATTGCAAGTGTCGACTGCGGGTTATTCATCGCAGTCGTTTTCGCTGCAGCGGGCCGTATTCATCACGAACACGGCGACGAACGGCGGCGCTTTTTGCTACGACACGGTGCTGAAACCTGATCGGACTGCGACGCTGACGAACGTAGTCTTCCTGAGCAACACGGCGCAGACGGCGGGTGGGGCGATCTGGCAGCGCGTACAGAATTCCAACTACTCCGATTCGCCTTCTGCACGCCTGTCGTACTTGAATACCACGCTGGTCGGAAACCGCGCCGGAGTGCGAGGCGGGGCGATCAGCGTCGAACGTTTTGCGCCGGTTCCGACGTCTCTGGTCATCACGAATTCGATTCTGTGGGCGAATCATCCTCAGGTGAGTCAAATCGATGTCGCTGCTTTCGTTGCCGTCGACGTCGACAGCAGCGTCGTGCAGGGCGGCTACACCGGGACGAACGTCATCACGGCGAATCCGCTGTTCGTGAACGCTGCGGCCGGCGATCTGCGCCTGCTGCCGGAGAGCCCGGCGGTCGATTCAGGCGCGAACGCCGGCGCGCCTGCGCTCGACGTGCGCGGGTTCGTGCGGCCGGTGAACGGCGTCGTCGACATGGGCGCGTTCGAGCGGCAGTTCTATGTGCTGAACGCCGGGCCTGCGCAGACGACGACGTTCGGCTCGGCGTTCGCGCGGCCGCTGGTGGTGACTCTGACCAGCCCGGGCGGCGACAGCGCCACGGCTGGCCAGGTGGTGACGTTCACGCCGCCGGTGAATGGGCCGGGACTGAGCGTGAGTGCGCCGTTCACACGCATGGTGGATGCCGCCGGCGTGGCGACCGTGACCGTGAGCGCCAACGTGACGCCGGGCCGTTACGTCGTGCGCGTCGCGTCGAGCGGCGCTGCGTCCATTTCGTACACGCTGACCAATGCTGTGCCGCCGGTGCTGTTCGTGAGCCGCGCGGCGATCGGCGCGAACAACGGCCTGACGTGGACGGACGCATTCCGTGATCTGCAGAGTGCGCTGGCGATCGCGGAAAACCGCACGCAGATCTGGGTGGCGCAGGGCGTGTACACGCCGGGCATCACGAATACGGCGACGTTCAGCGTGACGCCGGGCGTGCAGCTTTTCGGCGGGTTCGCCGGAAACGAAAATACGCTCGGCGCGCGCAGCATCGCGGCCAACCCGACGGTGCTGTCGGGTGACCTGTTCGGCGACGATGCGCGCGACGCGAACGGCGTGGTGACGAACACCACGGCGACGACCGGCACGAATGCGCTGCACGTGGTGACGATGCTGGGCGCCGGGCGGCGCTTCACCGAATCGACGCGGCTGGACGGATTCATCGTCACGGCCGGTCGTGCGGATCGGGCGGGCGGCATGAGCGCGACGAATGGCGACTGGCGTTGCCCGGACAGGACGATCAGTGGGACGAACTGCCATCCGACGAACGACACGAGCGGCGGCGGCTTGTTCTGCATGGCGAGCGGCGCGGGCGGCGAGTGCAGCCCGACGCTGGCGAACATGACGTTCCAGGCCAACGCCGCGCGCTTCGGCGGCGGCGCGTACTTCGGCGCGCGCGCGGGCGGCGCGGCTGCGCCGGTGGTGACGGCGACCACGTTCCTGTCGAACTTCGCCGGCGACTTCGGCGGCGGGCCGGCGGCGCGCTACGGCAGCGGCGGCGGCATGAGCGTCGACGTCGAGAGTGGCGGCGCGCGCGCGGCGCTGACGAACGTGGCGTTCCGCGGCAACGTCGCTCTACGCGGCGGCGCGCTGGCCACGCGCATCCTGACGAGCACGAGTGCGCTGACGCTGACGGGCGTGGCGTTCGTCGAGAA
>JBIIIA010000185.1:0-6543 GCA_044235195.1 Thermoflexales bacterium | reverse complement strand
GGTCTGGCCGGCCGTTTGATACGACTTGAGGACGGCGGAAGTTTCGAGTGCGATGGTCATGATGCCAATCCGAGAGCCTTGAGCGGTTCGGCCTGCAGCAGGGCGCGGACGGCGACGACGCCGCCGAGCGGGCCGATGACGAGCAGCAGGACGATGGTGGTGACGACGTCGGCGCCGTCGAAGCGAATGGGGACGACGGCGGGGATGCCGAGGGTGAGCAGGAAGGTCAGCCCGGCGCCGAGGAGCACGCCGAACGCGTTGACGAAGAATATTTGAACGATGGCGGCCGCGCCGATTTTCCAGCCGGCGGTGCCGATGGCCTTGAGCACGCCGACCTGCGCGATTTTCTGGGCGGCCTGAATGCGGAAGAAGCTGCCGACGACGAGGAGGCCGATGAGCAGCGTAAAGGCGCGCTGGAGGCCGAGGGTGCTCTGCTGCGCCGAGTAGCCGGGGGTGTTTTCCCACGACTTTTGTTTGTTCACGGCGAGCACGCCGTCGTTTTCGCGCAGGATGCTGCGCGATTCGGCGATGGCGCGTTCGATGCGGGCGGCCATGGCCGGGGCGTCGGCTGGGTTGTTCAGCTGCAGAAAGGCGACGTTGAAGACGACCGGCGGGGCGGCGCCGTCGGGGGCGACGATGTCGGAGGCGCGCGGCCGGATTTTCTCGTAGGTCAGGTGCGGGACGAAGACCGTGGGCTGAAGCGAGTATTGGTTGCTGCGGGCGATGCCGGCGACGGTGAGATCGTAGAACTTTTCCTTGCTGCCGACGAGCGAGCGGACGACGAGGCGATCGCCGGGTTCGAGGCCGGTGCGCAGGGCGGTGCTGCGGTCGATGATCGCCTCCATGCCGCGTTCGAAGGAAAGCGGCTGGCCGTCGACGACGGCGGGTTCGCCGGGTTGGCCGGCGAGGACGCCGCCGAGGGCGACCTTGACCGGCTCGCGGCCATCGGGGAGGACGACAGCGACGTTGGCCCAGGCGATGGCGCCGACGGACTGGACGCCGTCGATCTGGCGCAGGTCACGGATGCGGGCCTCGGAGATGCGGCTGCCGGGGATGAGCAGCTCGGATTTGTCGGAGTAGACGACGAGGTCGGCGTCGACGTTGGCGATGAATTCGCGGTTGCCGAGGCCGAGTCCCTCGGCGAGGCCGGCGGTGAAGAGCACGAGCAGGGTGATGAGGGCGACGACCACGGCGATGAGGAAGAAGCGGCCCTTGTTGCGCCAGACTTCTTTGAAGGCGAGGTGCAGGGGCAGCGGAAGGTCGACGGCGAGGCGTTCACGGCCGGCGGCGCGGCGGAAGACGCGCGAGGGAGAAGGGAGAGCGCTCATAGTTGGGTATCAGAAGAGCTGGCGAATTCGGATCAGCGGGGCAGGCGCGGGTGCAGGCCGTCGAGGAGCACGTCGATGAGTTCGTCGATCATGTCCGCGCGCGACTGCGAGGTATGTTCGGGGCGAATGGGGGCGGCGTGGGCGTTCTGGACGATGGCGAGGAAGGCGCCGGCGAGGGTGACGGGGTTGGAGATCATGCGAATTTCACCGCGGGCGTGGGCGGCGGTGAAGGCGTATTCGAGCGGCTGGAGGAAGGCGGCGTAGGCATCGCGGCTGAGGCGGGTGCCGGCGGCCGGGCTGAGGGCGGGCATGTCGGCGAGCATCATGCGCATGAAATCGATGGGGGCCTGCGAGAGCATCCAGCGGGCGGCGGCGCGCAGCTGTGCGCGCAGGTCGGGGCCGGCGTCGTGCACGGCGGTTTCGAGGTGCGCGCGGTGGCGGGCGAAGGTGCGCTGCATGACTTCGACGAAGAGCATTTCCTTGCCGCCGGGGACGTGATGATAGAGCGAGGCGTGATTGAGGCCGACGGCACCGGCGATGTCGCGCAGGGTGATGGCCTTGAAGCCGCGGGCGTGAAAGAGCTGCTCGGCGGCGTCGAGCACGCGGGATTTGGCGTCGCTGATGAACTCCTCGGACATAAGCATGTGGCCCGTGAGCCGACCAACATTTTGGTCGGTTTTATGAATTCATCGTGAGCCGATGCTGAGCTGGGGCACAGATTGGACGAAAGTGATGAAAACCGTTACAATTAAGCATTCAAGGAATCGGCAGTGTGCCCGTTTTCGCACGTTTCCGGGATGATTCGGCCTGAACAGGCGGGATCGATGTACGGAGACGGCGCGAGACGCATTTCTCGGGCGTGTGAAGGAAAAACATGGCAGGCAAGGCGAAGAGCATCAAGATCGAACGTGTCATCGGCGCGCCTTCGGGGCAGGTTTATCGCGCCTTCACGAATTCCCAGGCTCTGCGCGAGTGGTGGTGCGTAGATGCGATGGTGCACGCACACGAAGGTGGCCTGTTTCATGTGGCGTTGAGCAACGGCAATTTTTTCAGCGGGCATTATGTCGAGCTGGTGCCGGATAAGAAAGTAATTTTTCGAATTCGCAGCGAATCCGACACCGATCGATCGCTGGTGACGGTGACGATTGCATCGCGCAACGGCGGAACGCAGCTGGCGCTGGTGGATGAAAGCGACGGGGCGGACTGGCTGAAGAGCATGAAGGAGATCGAGGCCGGCTGGAACGAGGCGCTGGACAATCTGGTGTCGACGCTCGGGACGGGGATCGATCTGCGGGTGGCGAATCGGCCGATGCTGGGCATGGAGATCGCCGATTTTGGCGACAAGGGCATGGTGCTGAGCGGCGTGGTCGAGGGCACCGGGGCGCAGGCGGCCGGTTTGTCGAAGGGCGACGTAGTGCAGACGATCAACGGGGTCAAGATGGCTTCGTGGACGAGCGTCGAGGAAGTCGTCGGTGCATTGCGGGCCGGTGACAAGGTGAAGGTGAGCTACACGCGGGCGGGGCAGAAGCGCAGCGCGATGGTGGAGCTGTCGCCGCGCGGCATGCCGGAAGTGCCGGCGACGCCGGAGGAGCTGGGCGAAGTCGTCAGCAAGGCGTATGTCGAGATCAACAAAGACCTGGCGCAGATTCTGCGCGGGGTGAGCGACGAGAAGGGTGGGCGGCCGCCGCGCCCGGGGGACTGGAGCGCCAAGCACGTGCTGGCGCACTTGATCGTCGCCGAGCGCGAGCTGCACACGTGGGTGACGAAAGTAGTGGCGGGCGTCGAGGACTCGGCGGTGAACCCGACGATCACCGAGCGGCTGCGGCTGAACGCGGTGATCAACGCCTATCCGACGCTGCAGGCGCTGCTGCAGGAGTTCAAGCGCAACCAGGCGGAGACCGTGGCGCTGATCAATGCGTTGTCGCAGGATTTCGTCGACCACAAGGCCAGCTATTACCGGACGGCGCTGGTGCTCGTCTCGCAGCCGGCGCACACCCGTGAGCATCTCGAGCAGATCAAGGATTCGGTGCGCTGAGCATTCCCCGTGGGTGGATGCAACATGACAATTTGCCCGTTGACAAGTTTTTATGGCAAGTGGGCGGTGTATCCTGCGTAGAATACGTAGGATCGTTCAGCTCGTCGCTTGCCATTACTTATGTACAGCGGAATCAAATTGTTCGCCGGAACCAGTCATCCGGCACTGGCGTCGGAAATATCGGCTTACCTCGGGGTGCCCCTGAGTGGACGCGACATCCTGCGTTTCCCGAATGAAAACATCTTCGTGCAGCTGCACGAGAGTGTGCGCGGGCAGGATGTGTATCTCATCCAGACGATGAGCCCGCCGGTGAATGACAACATCATGGAGTTGTTGATCGCGTTGGACTGTCTGCGACGCGATTCTGCCGGGCGCATCACCGTGGTGGTGCCGTATTTCGCCTATGCGCGCAGCGATAAGAAGGATCAGCCGCGCGTGCCGATTACCGCCCGCCTGCTGGCCGACATGCTGACGACGGCCGGCGCCGATCGTTACATCATGGTCGATCTGCACGCTGGGCAGATTCAGGGATTCTTCTCGGTGCCGGGCGACGAATTGACGGCGTTTCACCTGCTGAGCGATTATTTCCTGACGCAGGACATCCCGGATTCGGTGGTGGTGACCAACGACCTGGGCTTCGCGAAGAAAGCGCGCAACTTCGCCAGCAAGCTGAAGCGGCCGCTGGCGCTGGTGGAGAAGCGCCGGACGAAGAACGACGCGAAATCCGAGGTGCTGTCGGTGATCGGCGACGTCGAGGGACAGAACTGCATCATCGTGGACGACGAAATTTCGACGGCCGGGTCGGTGCAGAATACGGTCAACCTGCTGCGCGCGCAGGGGGCGAAGGACATTTACGTGTGCGCCACGCACGCGGCATTCTGCGGCCCGGCGATCGAGCGGCTGCGGGCGTTGCCGATCAAGGAAATCGTGGTGACGAACACGATTCCGGTGCCGCCGGATCAGATGCTGCCGAACATGAAGGTCGTGTCGGTCGGCCCGCTGCTGGCCGAAGTGATCCGGCGCGTGCACGAAGGGCGCAGCGTCGGGGCGTTGTTCAACGAGTAGGGCGCTTCCGTGGCGCGCGCCCTAGACGATGCGGCAGCGGTAATCCGTCACGAACGCCTGCAGGCGTTCGACGAGCCGCTGCCAGTCGGGGCTGGCCATCGTTTCCTGCAGGGCGGTGCGGTCGATGGCGATGCCGGGCATGATGATCTGCGGGCCGGCACCGTAGACGGTGTACCACGCTTCGGTCAGCCGAATGCCCATGCGCATGATTTTCGGCGCGAATTCCTGCACGATGAACTCGAAGTATTCGCGTTCTTCGTTGCTTTTGATATTCCAGCTGAACACCAGTCGGATCATGAGTAGGCTCCGTGGGGCTTGAGTCGGGGCATTTTCATTTGCACGCGTCCATCAGCATGCGCACCTGTTGATTGAAGGCGTCGTTGGGCACGTTGGCGGCGAGGATCTTGTTCAGCGTCTCGGTGCCGCCGGCGATGTCGCCTGTGGCGCACTGCGCCTGCGCCAGCTGCCAGTACGTGAACGGGTCGACCGCATCGCCGGACAACTCGACGCCTTTGCGGGCGTTTTCGAGCGCGCCCGCGGCGTCGCCTTCGTTGATGGAAATCTGCGCCAGGCCGACATAGGCGACGGCGAGAGTGGGGTCGATGCGCAGGGCGGCCTCGAACTTTTCGCGGGCGCGCAGGTTCGTCTGCGGGGAGCCGTATTGGTCCTGCTGCAGGTAGATCGTGCCGACCATGTAGAGCGTCTTGGGGTCGGAATCGTCGATGGCGAGAGCGGCTTCGAACTGACGGGCGGCCGTGGCGAGGTCGCCGATCTGCAGGTAGGCGGTGCCGAGATTGTGCAGGACGGCGGCGTCGGCCGGTTTGAGTTCGAGGGCGCGCTTGTAGGCGGTGATGGCTCCCTCGAAATACGTGCGCCGCAGTGCGGCATCCGGTTCTTCGGACGCGGCAATGCTCAGGGCGTTGCCGAGGCGGTACGAGGCGTCGGGATCGTTCGGGCTGGCATCGGCGGCGGCCTGCGCCGTGGCGACGGCGGGCGGCATTTGCTGATTCACCGTCGTGGCGGCGATGCGGACGGGGAACGGTGTGCCGATGGCGGACGGCCGGGCGGCAGCATCGCATCCGGACAGCAGGAGTGCGCCGAGGGCGGCGCCACCGATGACGCTGCGGAGGGAGAAATTGTGACGGATCGACATAGTGAGTGTCATTGGTTCCGAATTAGTCGCACAAAATGACCGTTTCAGCCTTTGATACCGAGAAGCCGAACCTGGGTATCGTCGGGCAAGTCGCGGCGTGTGACTTTCAGAGATTCAAGCGAGTTGTCGCCAGCGACGCCCATTTCCTTGAGGAATTTGCCGAGGATTTCCTTGCCGCCACGGCCGCTGTACCCCATCGGGACGACGATGTTCGGCTCGATCATGCTGATCACCTCGCTGGCCTGGGTGGGGCTGAGCACATCGTCGCCGGTGATCGGCAGCATGAGGATGTTGACCGTTTCCAGCGCATCGATTTGCTGCTGCGTCGGGACGAACGACAGCCCGCCGAGATGAGCGACGGTCATGCCGTCGAAGTTGAAGGCGTAGACGGTGCATTTTGTCCCGGGTTTGTCTTTTTCCGGCTTCATCGGGATGCCGGTGATGAAGACGCCGCCCATTTCGTATTCGCCGGGGCCGGTGATTTGTCGCACGTCACCGCGTTGCGCGCCGGAAATGGCCTGGATGTTGTTGGCATCCGGATGGTTGCGGCTGATGGTGACGACGTCGGCTTTGAGTCCGCTGGGCGCGTCCGCGCCGTTGAACGGGTCGGTGACTACAGTGAGGGTGCCACGCTCGTTCATACGGAAGCAGGAATGTCCGTACCAAGTGATTTCCATGAGTGGAGCATTGTACGTTGGTGTGGCAGACGCTCCCAGCCGAGGGTGCGTCCGCCGTTTGGGGCGAGATTTCGCCGTCGCCTACGCCTCACCCCCTGCCCCCTCTCCCCCTCAATTTCGCTTCGGCTCTGACCGAGCAGCACTCGTGCCGGCGACGCGAAATTTCGGCGGAGAGGGGGCAAACGTCGCCACGCTCCCCCTCTTCGCCGAGATTTCGCGTGCTTGCCAGTACTTTGCTCGATAAATACGTCAGCGAAATCGAGGGGGAGAGGGGGTCAGGGGGTG
>JBIIIA010000184.1:0-6552 GCA_044235195.1 Thermoflexales bacterium | reverse complement strand
GGCGCTGCTGATCGATGCCGTGCGGCTGCCGGAGCTGGCGATTCCGCAGAAGTCTGTTTTCTTCGCCGATTCGATCAGTCTGACCGTGGCGGCGGCGTCGATCCTCGCCAAGACCGCGCGCGACGAGGTGATGCGAGACATGGCGCAGGAGCACCCCGGCTACGGCTTCGACGCGCACAAAGGCTACGGCACCGCGGCGCATCGCCGCGCGCTGGCTGCGCTGGGGCCGTGCGCGCAGCACCGCCGATCGTTCCGCCCGATCCGCGCGCTCGTCGACGGCGCGGCGTCGCACTAGCGCAATTCGTCGCGCGGGTGTATCACCCGTCGCTTCATGGACGCAAACTTTCTCCCCGATCTGCCGCCCGCATTCTGGCTGCTCGGCATCATCGCCGGCGTGATCGCCGGCGCCTCGAAGACCGGCGTGCCGGGCATCGGCATCCTCGTGGCCGTGATTCTGCCGTCGATCTTTCCGTCGCGCGAGGCCATCGGCGCGACCGTGCCGATCCTGATTTTCGCCGACCTGTTCGCCGTGCGCTGGTACACGCAGTATGCCCGCTGGGACAAGCTCACCGAGCTCATGCCGTGGGTAGCCGGCGGCATGCTGGCCGGCGCCGTGGTCCTGTTCGGGCTTGGCGAGGGATCCGGCGCCAAAGTGTCCATCAACCTCTTGATCGGCATCATCGTGCTCGTCATGATCGCGGTGTACATCGCCCGCCTGCGCTTCGGCAACGCCATGCTGCCGACCAGCCGGCCGGTCATGGGCGCCATCGGCGTCGGCGCCGGGCTGAGCACCACCGTCTCGAACGCCGCTGGCCCGCTGATGAGCATCTACATGACCAGCCTCGGGCTCGAGAAGACGGCGTTCATGGGCACCACCGCGTGGTACTTTTTCATCTTCAATTTGACGAAGATCCCCATGTATCTGCTGCTCGACTGGCTCACACCTGCGCATCCGCTGTTCACGCTGCGCGGCGTGACGTTCGCCGTGCTGATGTTCCCAGCCGTGTTCGTCGGCGTGTTCATCGGCCGCTGGCTGCTGACGCGCGTGTCGCAGAACCTGTTCAACGCCATCACCATCGTCGGCGCGGTGGCCGGTGCGCTGCGGCTGATCTGGGTGAGCTTGTAGCAGGAAGGGGTGAAGCGTCGCATGTGGGATACTCTCGCCCCTATATGTCCCTTACCGAACGCAACGACATCCGCAACATCGCGATCATCGCCCACGTCGACCACGGCAAAACGACGCTGGTCGATGCCATGCTCAGACAAGCGCGCGTCTTTCGCGAAAATCAAGTCGTTGCCGAACGAGTGATGGACAGCAACGACCTCGAACGCGAGCGTGGCATCACCATCATGGCGAAGAACACCGCCGTGACGTACGAGGGAACGAAGATCAACATCGTCGACACGCCTGGCCACGCCGACTTCGGCGGAGAAGTCGAGCGCGTGCTGAATATGGTGGACGGCGTGCTCCTGCTGGTCGACGCGGTCGACGGCCCGATGCCGCAGACGCGCTTCGTGCTGCGCAAGGCGCTCGAGATGGGACGGCGCGCGATCGTCGTCATCAACAAAATCGATCGCCCGAACGCGCGTCCCGACTGGGTGGCCAACGCCACGTTCGATTTGTTCATCGAGCTCGGTGCGTCGGACGAACAGGCGGACTTCCCGATCGTGCACACGAATGCGCTGACCGGGTGCGCCGTCATCCCGCACAAGGACGGCCCGCCCGCCGGCGACGGCTGCGATTTGAAGCCGCTGTTCGATCTGATTTTGAATTTCGTTCAGCCGCCGCAGGTGGACGTGGACGCGCCCGGCCAGATGCTGGTCACCAGCCTGGCCTACGACGATTACAAGGGCCGCATCGCCATCGGCCGCGTGTTCGGCGGCAAGTTCACGCGCAATCAGGAAGTGATGCGCATCATGGTGAACGGCCAGATGCAGAAGGGCCGGCTGCAGGTGCTGTTCACGCACCAGGGCCTGGCGCGCGTCGAAGTGCCCGAGGTGACGGCCGGCGACATCGTGGCGGTGACCGGGCTGCCCGACCTGCAGATCGGCGAGACCATCGCCGACGCGCGTGACCCGCGGGCGCTGCCGACGATCCGCGTCGAGGAGCCGACCGTGCGCATGACCTTCGGCGTCAACACCAGCCCGTTCGCGGGCCGCGAAGGCACGTGGGGCACCTCGCGCAAACTGCGCGAGCGCCTGATGAAGGAGCTCGAGACCAACGTCTCGATGCGCGTCGAAGACGGTGAGACGGCCGACACGTTCGTCGTGAGCGGCCGCGGCGAGCTGCACCTGGTCATCCTCATCGAGACCATGCGCCGCGAAGGCTACGAATTTCAGGTCGGCAAGCCGGAAGTGATCTTCCGCGCCGACGGCGACGGCACCATCATGGAGCCGTACGAGCAGGTGTTCGTCGAGGTGCCCGAGGAATATCAGGGCCCGGTGATGGAGATGCTCGGCATGCGACAGGGGCAGATGACCGACATGGTGCATGGCGACAACGGCATCGTCTCGATGTCGTACAAAGTTCCGACGCGCGGCCTGCTCGGCTTTCGCAGCGCGGCGCTGACGGCGACGCGCGGCACGATCGTCATGAACACGCTGCTGGCCGGCTATGAACCGCTCTCCGGCGAAATTCGCCAGCGCGACCGCGGCTCGCTCGTGGCGTGGGAAGACGGCGAGGCGATCACCTACGGCCTGCGCAACGCGTGGGAGCGCGGCGTGCTGTTCATCGAATCGGCCACGCCGGTGTACGAAGGCATGGTCGTCGGCGAGCATGCGCGTCCGGACGACCTCGACGTGAACGTGTGCAAGACGAAGGTGCTCAGCGCCGTGCGCACGCGCTCGTCCGACCACGACACCTCGCGCCTGCCGCCCATCCGTCAGATGTCGCTCGACGAATGCATCGAGTACATCGCCGACGACGAGCTGGTCGAAGTGACGCCGCTGAACATCCGCATTCGCAAGAAATATCTGAAGCGCGACGACCGCGCCAAGATGTCGGCATCGCGGGCGAAGGCACTGCGCGAGGCGTAGGCGGACGCCTCACCCCCTGACCCCCTCTCCCCCTCGATTTCGCTTCGGCACTGAGCGAGCAGCACTCGTGCCGGCGACGCGAAATCTCGGCGAAGAGGGGGAGCGCGGCATGGTGCAAGCGAGCGGGGATGCGCTCACCTGTGATATCTTTCGTCCCGTGACCAGCGAATCTCACTCGTCCAGTTTCTCCTCCGGGCCCGGCCTGCGCGATCACGTGCTGGGCTCGACGTTCGGCGCTGGCAAGCATCGCGTAATCAGCAGTCTGCCGACGCTGCACGACGTGATCGGCTACGAAGAGAAGACGCCCGAGGTCATCGCGGCGCTGCACCAGGGATACCCGCGCTTCATGCGCCACTTCCTCGTGGAGCGGATGTGCGCGGCGCTGGCCGAGCGGCACGGCGTCGGCGATGCGTACGTGTGCCCGGTGGTCGGGCCCGAATCGGCCGAGCGCATGAAGCGCTACGCCGGGCGCGTCGTCGGCCGTTTCGCGGAGGATGGCTTCGACGTGCTCGTGTTCAAGAACGGCACGCTCAGCGCGGCGCGCGCGCGCCAGTTTCTGCAGCACACCGGCGTGCAGATCAGCTCGCGGCAGGCCGAGGACTGGCTGATTGCGCAGGGGCTGCTGGCCGACCGCGACTGGGAAGCCTGCGGCGGCGGTGACGATCCGTGGTCGGCCGTCGCAGCCGGCGTGGCGCCGTGGCTGAGCGGTGCGCAGCCGATTCTGACCTGCGGCGGCGCCAACGCCTTCTGGAGCGCGTACGAAGCGGTGTCGTCGCTGCAGGCGGAGCGCGGGCGCAGCGAATGGCTGCAGCTCGGCTGGCTGTACGTCGACTCGAGCCTGGTGCTCGAGCGCTTCGGCGACGACGAGGCCCTGCCGCGGCGCTGGCTCGGCGCGGGCGGGATCGACGAGTTGATCGCACATCTCTCCGAAAACGGCGCGCGCGTGGCCGGCGTGGTCGTCGAGGCGCCGAGCAATCCGCTGCTGGAAACCTGCGATCTGGCGCGTCTGTCGGAGGCGGTGCGACGCAGCGGCGCCAAGCTCATCATCGATCCGACGGTTTCCAGCATCGTCAACGTCGACGTGATGCCGTACGCCGACGTCGTCGTGTGCAGCCTGACGAAGTACGCCGCTCGCAGCGCCGACGTGCTGGCCGGCTGCGTGGCGATCCGGCCGGACGAGCCGGACGCGCAGGAGCTGGCTGCGCGCGCGCGGCGCGTGGCGACGCCGCCGTACGCGCGCGATGCCGCGCGGCTGGCGCACGAGATCGTCGGCTGGGAGCGCTTCGTGCGCGACGTGAATGCGAATGCGTTGGCGCTGACGGCGCACCTCGCATCGCACCCGGCTGTGGCGCGCGTGCGCCACCCGCTGCAGCCCAGCGCGGCCGCCGGCTACGCCCGCATCGCGCGTGCGCCGCATGCGCCCGGCGCGCTGCTCAGTCTCTCGGTGCGCGGCGAGATGGCGCGCTTCTTCGACGCGCTGCGCGTGGCCAAAGCGGCCAGCTTCGGCGCAGAGTTCACCATCGCCGCGCCGTTTCTGTACCTCGCGCACTACGACCTGGTCAGCACGGCGCAGGGCCGCGCACATCTTCACGCGCTCGGCATCGACCCCGACCTGGTGCGCGTGTCGGTCGGGATCGAGCCGATCGATCAGCTGATCGCCGCATTCGACGAAGCGCTGGCGGCGCTGTAGCGCGCGGGGCCTCACCCCCTGACCCCTCTCCATCCGTCGGCAGCTCGTGTTGTGCGCGATTTGCGTGAACGTGCCGAACGCAGAGAGATCCCTCCGCTTTGCCGGGTACGCCGGTGGCCACGCACGAGTGAGCCGGCAAAGCGTTCGGGATGACGGCCTCCCGCAGCCGTCATCCCGAACGTCTTGCCCTGCATACACGGATTTCGTCATACAAGAGTGGGGCAAGACGGAGGGATCTCTCTGTAAGCGGAGATGGGGAGCGTGACGCGCGCGCCTACGCCAGCCGCTGGCGGAGCTCGCCGCGCCCGGCGGAGTAGGCGACCTTCGCCTGCGCGCCGTTGACGATCAGATGCTGCGGCGCCTGATGGCCGAAGTCGGCGTCGTACAGCACCGGGCACGGCAGATCGCCGAGGGCGTCGGCGACGGCGCGGCGCTGGTCGTACTTGTCCCAGCCCGGCGCCTGCGTGCGGCCGATCAGCACGGCATCCGCGTGGCGGAACCAGCCGGCCAGCTTGAACTGATTCCAGCAGCGCGCGGCGTCGAGCGAATTCATCTCGCAGTTTTCGAGATAGACGATCAGTCCATCGTCGGCGTGCTCGTGCGCGAAGCGGTCGATGTCGCCGTACGGCGTGCCGATCAGCCGGCACAGGACATCGGCGCAGCCGCCGACGAGGCGGCCGGCGGCGAACACGTCGCGTTCCTCGCCGAGCACACGCCAGCGCGTCGGCACGGCGAGGTCGTAGTGCGTCAGGTCGGGGTGCGTGCGGTATTCACGAAAGCCCTCCTGACGGTGAGAGAACGACTGCTGCGCGAACACCTCGCCGGGCGTGAGCGCGACCACGTCGCGCCACCATGCGGCGCCGGGAGCCGGGCGGAACGGCGAGTCCATGAAATTCATGCCGTGCAGCGAGAGCAGGCCGGCGTGCGTGAGCAGCGGCAGCATGAACGTGGTGCAGTCGGACCAGCCGATGTACCACTTCGGCGTGGCGCGCGCGAGCGCGGCGAAATCGAGGAACGGCAGAATTTCGATGAGCAGGTCGCCGCCCCACGGCGGCATGACGGCGTGGATCGCATCGTCGGTCATCATCGCCATCAGCTCGGCGGCGCGCGCGCGCGGGTCGGCGCTGCGCACGTCGTCGCTGAACAGGCATTCGCCGAGGCGGACGTTGAAGCCGCGCGCGCGCAGCTGCGCGAGTGCGAAATCGAAGCGTGGCCGCAGTTCGGCGCCGACGCCGGCGGACGGAGCGGTGACGCCGATGACGTCGCCAGGGACGAGGGGAGGAGGAATGCGCAATGCCGTCATGCCGGCGATTATCAGGTCTTCTCCGGTGCATTTCACCTAAGATGGACTACACTCATTCCCCATGAATCGCCTGCGCTTCGTATTACTCACCGTGTTTCTCGGCTTCGGCCTGCTGGCGTTCGGTGCGCAGCCGGCGCGCGCCGAGACGAAGTCGCTGATCTGGGAGCGTCTCGATTCCGAAATCGTCGTGCGCACCGACGGCACGCTGCGCGTCGGCGAGACGAACGTTATTCGGTTCACCGAAGGCACGTTCACATTCGGCTATCGCGACATCGATCAGAATCGGCTGACGTCCATCGGCGACGTCGAAGTTCTCGACGAGGAAGGCAGGCCGCTGGAAACCGAGATCGTCATCACCGAACAGAATCGGTATCGCATCAAGTACTACTTCGGCAGCCCGGCGCGCAACGAGCGGCGCACATTTCGTGTGAACTACACCGTGGAGGGCGCGCTGCGCTACTACGAAGGCGGCGACCAGTTGTACTGGGCGGCGGTGTTCGCCGAGCGCGGCGGCTTTGCCGTG
>JBIIIA010000012.1:0-20395 GCA_044235195.1 Thermoflexales bacterium | reverse complement strand
CCATCTGATATCCGAGCGAGACGAGCGGGTTCACCGATTTGATGAAGCGCTGGTTGTAGAGCACGTAGACCGTCTGCAGCAGCGCCGAGAGCACGCCGATCGCCGTGCCCTGCCACGTCACCGCCCACGTCGACGGATCGTAGGCCTTCACCACCAGCACCAGCCCGACGAGCGAAATCACCAGCGCCAGCGTCTGCGCGCGCCGCATCGGCTCCTTGAACACCAGGCGTGCGCCGAGTGCGGTGAAGGCGTTGTACGTGTACACCAGCACCACCGCCACGGCCGGCCCGTTCATGCGCACCGAGTACACCCACAACACGTGATACAGGCCGATCGACACCGCACCGGAGATCAGCAGGCCGATGAACGTCTCGCGCGTCACGCGCAGCAGCGCCGGCCGCACCGCGGCGAATACGCCGAAGATCGCCACCGCCACGAAGACGTCGCGCCAGAAGGCGATCGCCAGGCTCGGCACGTTCAGCCGCTGCAGATACGCGATGCCCGGCGACGTGCCCGCCCACGCCGCCGCCGCGAGAATGCTGATCAGGTAGCCGTTGAGGCGACGACGATCCATGAAATTCCCGGACTAGTTGTCGTCGCCCGGATCGAGCATCGCCGGCACTTCGGCGCCACGCCGCGCGATCGCCGCCATGATGATGCTGAAGCCGTACAGCACCATCAGCGGCAGCATGACGATGCCCATGTTCACCGGATCCGGCGTCGGCGTGATCACCGCCGCGATGACGGCCACCGCCACGATCGCATACCGCCAGTACTTCGCCAGGGCGCGCGCGCTCACCACGTTCATCTTCGCCAGCACGAACATGATCACCGGCATCTCGAACGCCACGCCCATCCAGAACAGCACGCCCGTCACGAACGTGACGTAATCGTCCAGCCGCAGCAGATTCTCGACCGCCTTGGTCGTCAGAATGCCGGTGAGAAACGGGATCATCGTCGGCAGCATGAACTGATACGCGAATCCGCTGCCGACCACGAACAGCACCAGGCCGAACGGCACCGCGAAGAACAGCCAGCGCTTTTCATGTTCGTACAAGCCCGGCGCCACGAACCCGAGCACCTGCCACAAGATCACCGGCAGCGCCATGATGGCGCCCACGGTGATGGCGATCGTGGCCGAGACCGTCAGCTGGTCCGGCACGCCGCCGGCGAACAGCGTCCCTTCGTAGGGCATCTTCAGCCACTCGAGCAGCTCGTTGCGAAAGTAATAGCCGACGACCGATCCGATGATCAGCGCCACGACGATGCGAAAAAGGCGATCCCGCAGCTCGCGCACGTGATCGATCAACGACATCGTCGGACCGGCTTCCTGAGGTTCGGGGTCTGGGTTCAGCATGGATCAATCCTGATGCATCGATGACGGTCGGTGCTCAACCGCGCCACGGGCTGTCTTCGTCGAGGCCGTCGCTGCGAATCACGGGTTCGAATGCCCCCCACGGACTGTCGCCTTTCAACTCGACGCGCGTGCGGCTGAATTCCGCCATCAGCATCGTGCGATGATACTGCTCCGACGCCGCGCGCGTGTCGACGATCGGCTGCGGCTCGTCGATGGAAAATGGCTTCTTCTTCGGCGCGGCCGGCGCGGCCGGCGCGGCCGCCTCTTCCGCCGCCTTCTTCTGCCGCTCCGCCTCGCGCACCGGCCCGAGAATCGCCTCCTCCACCGTCATCGGCCGCGGCAGCTCGTCCGCCGTCTGCCGTCCGTCGTCCGCCGTCTGCCGTCCGCCGTCCGCCGTCGGTTCCGTCCCGATCCCCCACGCCGGCGCGTTCACCGGCGGCTGCGACGACGGGGCCTTCAGATTCGCAGCGTCGGTCAAATCCTGCGCCACCGGGTTCAGCACGCTGCGGATGTCCGCCGCCTCGCGAATCGCCGCCAGCTCACCTTGAATTTCACGCGTGACGGTGTCGACTTCCTCGGCGATCGGCTGCAGCTCGTTGCGGAATTCACTGACGAACGCCACATACGTCTCGCGCAGCTTGCGCAGGCCGGTCCCGATGCCTCGCATGATGCCCGGCAGCCGTTCCGGCCCGAGCACCAGCAGCGCCAAAATAATGACGACGAGCACTTCGAGCGGGCCGAGGTTGAGGATTGTGCCGTTCATAGCGGAATTGCCGCGCCGAGGACGCCGTTGACGAAGCGCGCGCTCGTTTCGCTGCCGAATTCCTTGGCCAGCTCCACTGCTTCGTTCACGATGACGCGCCCCGGAACATCACCGGTGTTCGATTCGAAAATCGCCATGCGCAGAATCGTACGATCGACCGGAGACAGCTGCCCGACCGGATATTCGAGCGCATATTTTCCGATCAGATCATCCAGGCGCATCTGCCCTGTCATCACACCGACGACGAGCGCACGCGCATACTCGCGCACTTTGTCGTCGTACGATCCTTCCGCCAGATGGCGTTCCAGGACCGTGCCGGCTCCGTGCTGCGTCGTGTCGGCCTCATACAGTACCTGCAGCGCCAGCACGCGCGCCTCATGCCTTAACATCCTCAAACGACACGTCCACAGAAGCGACCGGCATGCCGACGATTTCCTCGACGACGCCGGCCACTTCGACTTGTATTTCTTCACCCAGCTTCAGCAACGACACATCGGCCGCCGCCGTCACACGCAGCGCCAGGCGCACCACGCCGTCGTCGATGCGCACTTCGATGCCGGCGCCGCTGCGCCCCTCGGATCGACGTCCGACGCCGCCCAGCCCGCGCACGTCCGGCATCGCCAGTACGGTGTTGCGCACCACGGTGCGAATCACGTCCGGTGAAACGGTCACGAGCGGCGGCTGCGGAATCTGTGTCATACGCTATTGCATCACGAGGCCGCCGTCCACGCTCAGGGTCACCCCGGTGATGAACGCCGCCTCGTCACTGGCGAGAAATGATACTGCATACGCCACTTCTTCCGGCGTGCCGAAGCGCCCCAGCGGCGTCGACTTCGTGATCGCCTGCTTCTGCTCGTCGGACAGCACGTTCGTCAATGCCGTCGGGATGAACCCCGGCGCCACGGCGTTGACCGTCACGCCGCGCGAGCCCACTTCCTTGGCCAGCGACTTGGTGAACGCGATCACGCCCGCCTTCGCCGCCGCGTAGTTCGTCTGCCCGCCCTGCCCGCTCAGGCCGACCACCGAGGAAATATTGATGATGCGCCCGCCGCGCGCGCGGATCATCGGCCGCACCGCCGCTTTGCAGCAGTTGAACACGCTCTTCAGGTCGGCGTCGATCACCGTGTCCCAGTCGGCTTCGCTCATCGTCATCAGCAGCGTGTCGCGCGTGGTGCCGGCGTTGTTCACCAGAATGTCCAGCTTGCCGAACGCGTCGATGCATGCCTTGACCAGCGCCGCCGCCTCGTCGGCCTTGCTCACGTCGGCCTTGACGGCGATCGCTTTTCCGCCGGCGTCGACGATGGCCTGCACCACTTCCTGCGCCGCCGCCTCGCTGGCGTTGTAGTTCACCACCACCGCCGCCCCGCGCTTCGCCAGGTCGATGGCGATCGCACGGCCGATGCCGCGCGACGCGCCGGTCACGATCGCATTTTTGTTGTCCAGTGTGCCCATGGTTTTCCTCAATTGCTGCTGCGGTTCAACCCACCTGCGACGTCGCCGCGCCGTCCGGCAGAATTCGCTTGATCAGCCCGCTCAGCACGTCCTTCGGGCCGAGCTCGACGAACGAATCGACGCCCTGCGCGTGCATCCAGCGCACGCTCTCGACCCAGCGCACCGGCGACGTCAGCTGCGCCGTGAGCTCGGCGCGGATATCGTCCGGGTGCGTGATCGGCGCGGCGCTGGTGTTGGCCACCACCGGCACGCGCGCGGCCTGAATCGGCGTGGCGGCGACGACGGCGGCGAAATCGGCGGCGATCGACGCCATCAGCGGCGAATGCGACGCGATGCTGACGTTGAGCGGCAGCGCGCGCTTGGCGCCGCGCGCCTTGGCCGCTTCGCAGGCCGCCGCCACCGCTTCCTTGCCGCCCGAAATCACGATCTGCCCCGGGCTGTTGTCGTTGGCGATCACCACGCCCGGCATGATTTTTGCCGAGACTTCGTCGCAGGCCGCCTGCAACGCGTCGCGATCGAGATTGATGATGGCGGCCATCGCGCCCGGCGTGTGCTCGCCGGCCGCCTTCATGAGGCGGCCGCGCTCGCGCGTCAGCCGCACGCCGTCTTCGAACGCCAGCGCCCCGGCGGCGCACAGCGCGCTGATTTCGCCCAGGCTGTGGCCGGCCACGAACGCCGGCGCCGGCACCTCGCCCGACATCTCCGCCATATAGAAGGAGGCCAGGCTGTGCGTGAAGATCGCTGGCTGCGTGTTCAGCGTGTCGGCCAGCTCGGCCTCCGGGCCGAGCATGCACAGCGATTTCAAGTCGAAGCCCAATGCCTCGACAGCGCGATCGAACGTGCCGCGGAAAATCGGGCGCAGCGGCATGTACGGCGCACCCATGCCGACGAACTGCGATCCCTGTCCCGGGAAGACGTATGCGGTTGTCATATCATGTGAAACACCGAACCCCGGCCGACGTTCTTTGCCCTTCACAGCGGAAACGCAAAAAGGCGCGTCGCGCAGCAGCTTGCCGCGCCGACGCGCCTCGATGCGGACCGTGCAGCCGCGGCGCTACTTCGCGCTGCCGGCTTCCTTCGCGTCGCCGACCTTGACGACTTCGCGGCCCTTGTAATAACCGCACGACAGGCAGACCACGTGCGGCAGCTTCTTCTCACCGCAGTTGTCGCACGTCACCAGCTGAATCGGGGCGATAGCATCGTGCGCGCGACGACGATGCGTGCGGCCCCACGAGAATTTGCGCTTCGGTAGTGGACCCATTTCGAAAACTCCTTCCAAATCTTGCGCGCCAGCTGCGCTATACCAGCGCCGACAACGCGTCTATTTTCCGCAAAGGCCCAGTATTGTAGCGCACTTTTCGACGCCTCACTTTACGACTTTTTGCTTTCCCCTTTCCGCCTCTGCCTCCTGCTCCCTTCCTGCCAGGCAGCCCGGCACCCCCAGTGGCACCTCGCCCCGGCACCCGGTGCAGAGGAGCCTCGACCATCGACATTACAATCGCGGCCGATGAGTTCCCCGGAGTTTTATCGCGAAGCGCGCGCGTACGACATCGCATTTTCGGATCGCGACTTCGTCGGAGAGAGCGATTTTCTCGAATACTGCCTGCGCGAGTACGGCGGTGTGGACGCAGCGCACTCGCAGGCGCGCTCGTATCTCGAGCTGGCGTGCGGGCCGGCGCGACATGCGCGCGAATTTGCTCGGCGCGGCTGGCGCGCGGCGGCGCTCGATCTGTCGCCGGACATGCTGGATTACGCGCGCGACGGCGCAGCGGCCGACGGCGTGTCGGTCGAGATGGTGTGCGCAGACATGACCGACTATGCGCTCACGCAGCCGGTGGCGCTGGCGTCGAACTTGATGGAGAGCCTGTCGCATTTGACGACCAACGAGCAGGTGGTGGCGCATCTGCGCGCGGTGGCGCGCAACCTGCTGCCCGGCGGAATTTTCGTCATCGAGATGGCGCATCCCGATTCGCTCGGGCGCGAATGCCTGCCGAATACGTGGACGTCGACGTCGCACGATTCGCCGGCGTTCGCCGGGCAGCCGTACACCGAAGTCGACGTGCTGTTCGGCGCAGCCGACGATCCATACGACTACGTGACGCAGGTGTGGGCGGTGACGACGCGGCTGCACATTCGAGAGGACGGCCAGCCGCCGCGCGAGATCGAGCATCACTATTCACATCGCTGGTACCTGGCGCAGGAGCTGCGCGCGCTGGTGGATTTGTCCGGCGCGTTTTCGGCGCAGTGGTGGTTCGGCAACATGATCACGCCTCCACCGGCGCTCGATTCCTCGGCGGCGAGCGATCGCATGATCGTGGTGCTGCGGAAGTAAACTTCGGCGCATGACACTGAAAGCAGCACGCGGAATGTACTTCGAGGAATTCGTCGTCGGCGACGGCGGAACCTCGGCGACGCGCACGATCACCGAGACCGACGTGGTGAACTTCGCCGGCCTCTCGGGAGACTACAACGAGATTCACACTAGCGAGACGTTCAGCCACGGCCAGCACTTCGGCCGCCGCATCGCACACGGCATGCTCGGCCTGAGCATCGCGTCCGGCCTGGCGGTGCAGATGGGCTTCATGCTCGGCACGGTCGAAGTGTTCCGCAGCCTGGAATGGGAATTCACAGGCCCGATCTTCCTCGGTGACACGGTGTGGGTGGAAGCCGAAGTGACCGAGCTGAAGCCTTTCCCGCGCCTGAACAACGGCAAAGTAACGTTCAAGGTCGTCTTGAAAAAGCAGGACGGCAGCATCGTGCAGCGCGGCACGTGGTCGCTGCTGGTGAAGATGAAGCCGAAGACGCCGGCGGCGTGAGTCGTGAGGGCAGCCCAGCCGCATACAATTCGCGCCGTGAAATTCCTGCGAGGTGCATCGGCGGCGGCATGCGCGGCGCTGCTCACGGCGGCGGCGCTGTTGCCGCGCACCGAGAGCATGCTGCTGATGCTCGGCGCGCTCGTGGCCGTTTGTCTGCTGCTGGCGGCGCTGGTCGAGCCGCCGCTGGCGCTGGCCATCGCGCTCGTCGCCGCGCCCTTCCAGCCGCTCGAGCGCGTTACGCTGGGGCTGCCGATCGACAGCGGGCAGGCGCTGCTGGCGGCGGCGCTGTTTTCGTATTTGCTGCGCTGGCTGGTGCAGGCGCGCACGGGGCCGATTCCGCGCCGCGCGTCTGCGGCGCCGCTGGCGGCCGGCGCGGTTTTTCTCGGCGTCGGGCTGCTCAGCTTCTTCGCGGCGCGCGACCTCGCCGATTGGCTGTTCGAATGCGTGAAGCTGGCGCAGCTGCTGCTGATCGCGCTGATCGTGGCGAACGAACGCGATCCGCGTCGACGTGCGCTGATCATCGGGGCGCTGCTGGCGTCTGCATTCGGGCAGGCGCTGCTGGGTGTGGTTCAGCATCATCTGCTCGGCTACGGCCCGAAGGAATTCCTGCTGCCGGGCACCGATCGGTATCGGGCGTACGGCACGTTCGAGCAGCCGAATCCGTTCGGCGGATATCTCGGCCTGCTGTGGCCGCTCGCCGCGGGCGTGGCGCTGCACGCGTGGCGTGCGCGGCGGCACGGCTGGGCGGCCGCGGCGTTCATCGTCGCCGGCGCGGCCGCATACGGGCTGTACGTTTCCGGTTCGCGCGGCGCGTTGGTCGGCGCCGGGCTGGCTGCGGCGGCGATGACGGCGGCGTGGCTGCCGCGGCCAGGGCGCTGGGCGGCCGCAGCGGTCGGCGCATTCGCTCTCGCACTGGCGTTCGGCGTCGTCGAGGTGCCGGCCTCACTCGAGGCGCAGCTGGCCGAATACGGCGACATCGACGTGCGCGACGCGTATCTGACGCCGATCAATTTTTCGACCATCGAACGGCTGGCGCACTGGCAGGCGGCGATCCGCATGGCCGAAGCGTATCCGTGGCTCGGCGTCGGGCTGGGCAACTACGCCGCGGCCTACGACGAACATCGGCTGATCGTGTGGGTCAACGCGCTCGGGCATGCGCACAACTACTATTTGAATCTGCTGGCGGAGACCGGCCTGATCGGCCTCGCGGCGTACGTGATCTGGTGGGGAGCTGCGGCGATGCGGCTATGGCGCGCGCGACGCGGGAATTTCATGGCCATCGGCCTGCTCGGCGCGCTCGGGCATCTGGCCGGCCACAGCGCGTTCGACAACTTGTACGTCGCGAACACCCATCTCGTGCTCGGCGTGCTGCTCGGGCTGATGATCGTCGTGCGGGATCACGTGATCGACATCGACAAGGACACGGCGGTCGTCGGCGCTGCGGCGCACCGGCGTCGCGGCGTGGCTGCGGCTGCGGCCGCGGCCGCGGCGGTCGGCGCCGTCGCGGCATCGTCCGGCGCCGTGCACGCGCAGGCGATCGATCCGCTCGAATCGCCGGCGGCGACGCCGGTGGTGGCGAGCGTGACTTCCACGGTGAGCGTCACCGCGACGGAGGCGGTGACCTACGAAATCGGGCGCAGCGCGCGCGGGCGGCCGATCGTGGTGCATCGGTTCGGCGACGGGCCGCGGGCGCGGCTGCTCGTGGGCGGCATTCATGGTGGATACGAGGCAAACACCGTGCAGCTGATGTCGCGCACCGTCGAGCATCTTTTGGCGACGCCGCAGGAAGTGCCGGCGGACATGACGCTGTATGTCGTGGTCAACGCCAACCCGGACGGCTACGCATCCGGCACCGATCGTCTGCGCGGCCGCATGAACGGCGCCGGCGTGGACTTGAACCGCAACTGGGACTTCGCGTGGCAGCGGCAGGCGTGGCACGGCATGAATCCGGTGAGCGGCGGGTGGGCGCCATTTTCCGAACCGGAGACGCGTGCGCTGCGCGACTTCATTCGCGAGCGAAGCGTCGAGGCGGCAATTTTTTATCACAGCCAGATGGGGGCGGTGTTCCATGGAGCGGGCGTGACGCAGACGCACAGCGTGGCGCTGGCGCAGGCCGTGGCGCGCGCGACCGGCTACGTACATCGTCCGGAGGGAATCCCGGGCCAGATCATGACCGGGAATTCGATCGACTATTTGACGGTGCACGAAGGCGTCGACGCGATCGAGATCGAGCTGCTCACACGCTTCGACATCGAGTGGCAGCGCAACCTGGCCGGAGTGCGCGCGTTTCTGCGCTGGGAGCGGGAAGCCGAGGGGCGACGACGGCAGACGACGGACGGCGGACGACGGACGGCAGACGGCAGATATTTACGGAAATTCGCAGCCGAAATGCGAATGGTCGGCAATCTGTGATCGGTGTTTGCCGGTAATGTGTATTCACTGCGTGGCGCATGACATGCGTTTCGCAGCGAATCCATGATGACCAGAACAATAATTCGCAGGACGATTCGGTGGGGCGCAGTGTGCGTCGGAGTGTGGGCGATGGCGGCGACGGTTTCCGTCGCTGCGGCGCAGGCGAAGCCGACGCCCACGCCGGACGCACAGCGCACGGCGGCGGTGCAGGCGCGCACGGCCACGGCAGCGGCGAAGGCGGCGGCGAAGGGGGCGACCGCGACCGCCGTGATGCGCGCGCGGGCGGCGACGGCGGAATCACGCGCAGCGACGGCGACGGCTGTGGCCGAATCGCGCGCAGCGACGGCGACGGCTGTGGCCGAATCGCGCGCAGCGACGGCGACGGCTGTGGCCGAATCGCGCGCAGCGACGGCCGAGGCGCGCGACGAGGAAATTCGTTTGTTTGCTCGCTACATGCCCATCGAGCTCAAGCGCCTGCTGGACTATCCGGATTCATTCGCCGGGGAGATGGTCGTGGTGCGTGGACGCATCTTCAATATTGTGACGGGCTCCGACGACACCTTTCAGATGTACGCCGCCGGCACCTATGACGCGCTGTTGATCGAAACGGCCGACTCCTTCGACGACCTGTTCGAGGACGACACCGTGATCGTGTACGGCGAAATCGAGGGGGAATCCTGTTTCCAGAACATGATGGACAACGAGGTGTGCCAGCCGAAGATCCGCAACGCCTACGTGTTCAAGCAGGAGACGCAGACGATGCGCCTGGGGCGCAGCACCGCGGCGGCGGAGCAGGCGGCGATTCAGCGCGAGCGCACGGCGGTCGAGGCGACCGAGCGAGCGGCGGTGCGCGCCACCGCGAACGCCGAGGCGGCGCAGTACGAGCGCATCGCCGACCGCGACCTGTCGACGTATCCGGACAACTACACCGGCGCCAAAGTGCGCGTGCGTGCGCGCGTATTCAATGTCCTCGAGGACATGGCCGTGATTCAGGCGAACCTGCTGGGGAACGGCGAGCCGATCTACATCGAGGCCGCCAAGGCCTTCGACGGCATCTACGACGGCGATGTCATCGAGGTGTTCGGCGAGGTCGAGGGGACGAAGTGCTTCACCAACCGCGCGGGCGGCGAAGTGTGCCATCCGCACATCAGCGGGGCGAAGATCGTGAAGTGACGATCCTGACCGCCGACGTCCGACCGCTGATGATTTTCAGCGGTCGGACGTCGGCGGTCGGCGGTCGTTTTGCTGCTAGCTCTCCAGATTGAGCCAGCGCACGTCCTCGGGGCTGAGGTCGACCTCGAGCGCGCGCAGCGACGAGCGCGTTTCGGCGATGTTGCGCGGGCCGATGAGCGGGAAGGTCGGGAACGGCTGTTCGAGCACGTAGGCGAGGGCGATGTTGATCACCTCGACGCCGTGCTTCTCGGCCAGCTCCGCGGCGCGGCGCTTGCGTTCGAAGTTGTCGTCGGCGAACCAGCAGCGCACCACCTCGGGATCGCCGTTGAACTCGGGGGTGACGTGCGGCAGGAAGAAGCCGCGCGCCTGCGACGACCACGGCAGCAGCGGCGTCTGCGTCTGCGTGAGCCAGGCGCGGAACTCGGGCGTGCTGGCGCTCATGCAGCCGGCCCACGGCGGTTCGATCATGCGGGCGAGGCTGAAGTTGTTGCTCAGGAAGCTCATGCCCTGCTGGCCGGTGCGGCGAGCGTACTCGTTGGCGGCGTTGAAGCGCTCGATCGTCCAGTTCGAGCCGCCGAAGATCTTCATGCGGCCGGCGCGCACGTGCACGTTCATGATGTCGATGAATTCACCGACCGGCACTTCCGGATTGTCGCGGTGCATGGCGTACATGTCCACGTAATCGGTGCGCAGGCGTTCGAGGCTGATCATGAACTGCTTGTCGAGGTCCTTCGGCGTGCAGAACGGCGTGTGAGCGCCCTTGTCGAGGATGACGACCTGCTCGCGCACGCCGCGGTTCTCGACCCACTGGCCGAGCAGCTGTTCGCTCGCGCCGCCCATGTAGATGTAGGCGGTGTCGAATACGTTGCCGCCGCGCTCGAAGAAATCGTCGAAGATGACCGAGGCGTAGGCGATGTTCGGCTGATTGTCGACGCCGAGGATCAGACGCGACATCGGCTTGTGGATGCCGCGCACTTCACCGAAGCGCATCTTGCCCTGCGCCTTGCGCCCGTAGACGAGCGGGCGATGCGAGACGGTTTCCTTGAGCGCCGCCGAACCTGGCTTTTCGCGTTCGTAGACCAGGCCGATGGCCGAGCGCCAGCGATCGAGCGTCTGCGCGTTGCCGAGCGAATCGGCCCAGCTCATGGCCGGCGAATCGGCCTCGAAGCGGCCGGCTTCGACGGCGGCAGCGACGGTGTCGGCCTCGATGCCGTACAGCCACTCGTCGGTGGTGACCTCGTGAATTTCGCGCGGCCCGCCGTTGCGCTGCACGACGATGTCGGTCGTGCCGCCGCGGCGGCTGGGCACCCACGGCGAGGTGACGGTGATGTTGCCCTTGTCGCCGTAGATCGTGACGACGTTCTGCTGATTGAGCATCACGCCGGTCGAGAGCTGCGCCAGGATGCCGCCCTCGAACTCGAGCGTGGCGATGGCGTATTCATCGGCGCCGGTGACCGGGTTGAGTTTGCCGTGGCCGGAGACCTTGACCGGGTTGGCGAACGGCTTGCCGAGCTGCGCGCCGGCGACCAGGCGCGCGATCGAGACCGGGTAGCCGCCGACGTCGAGGATGCCGCCGCCGCCCAGGTCGTTGGCCAGCAGGCGATGGTTCGGGTTGAACGACATCTGGAAGCTGAACGTGGCGTGGATGACCTTGACGTCGCCGATGACGCCGCTGCGGATCAGCTCCAGCAGCTTGTGCGTCTGCGGGTGGCAGCGGTACATGTACGCCTCCATCAGGAAGACGCCGTTTTCGCGCGCCGCTTCGGTGATGGCCATGGCCTCGGCGGCATTCAGGCCGACGGGCTTTTCGCACAGCACGTGCTTGCCCTCTTCGGCGGCCTTGATGGCCCACTCGGCGTGCAGCACGTGCGGCACGGCGATGTAAACCGCCTCGACCTCCGGGTCGGCCAGCAGCGCTTCGTAGCTGTCGTGGCGACGTTCGATGCCGAACTGATCGGCGAATTTATCGGCGGCTTCGCTGCTGCGGCTGCCGACGGCGGCCAGCGTGCTCAGGCGCGAATTCTGTACGCCGGCGGCGAACTGTTTGGCGATGCTGCCGGTTCCGAGGATGCCCCATTTCAACGTCATGATTCCCCTTTTGAACTGATTACTGATATTCCGGCTTCACCGTTCCGATGAAGCGCAGGTTGCGACAATATTCGTCGAGGTCGAGCCCGTAGCCGAAGACGAACTCATTCGGAATTTCGAACCCGACGTAGGCGATGGGTACGTAGACCTCGCGGCGGGAGGGCTTGTCCAGCAGCGTGCACACCTTCAGGCTGGCCGGGTTGCGCGAGGCGAGCATGCGCAGCACGTGGTCGATGCTGTGGCCGCTGTCGACGATGTCCTCGACGAGCAGCACGTGGCGGCCGCGGATGTCGGTGTTCAGATCGAGCGTGATGCGCGGCTGGCCGCGCGTGGCGCGCGCGCCGACGCCGTAGCTGCTGACGGCCATGAAGTCGATGCTGTGCGGGACGTCGATGTGCCGCATTAGGTCGGTCAGGAAGACGACGCCGCCCTTGAGCACGCTGACGAGCAGCAGGTCTTTGCCGCGGTAGTTGTCGGTGATCTGTGCGCCGAGCTCGGCGATGCGGGCCTGCAGCTGTTCTTCGGACAGCAGCACCTTGTCGAGCAGCGGCTCGTGGCCTTGTTTCAGGATGGTGTCGACGATTTTGGACATGCTAGTTCGTGTCGTTACGATTGCACCCAGGCGATGTAGGGCAGATTGCGGAATTGTTCGTCGGCGTCGATGCCGTAGCCGCACACGAAGTGATCGGGAATTTCGAAGCCGAGGTAGTCGATCGGCACATCCACTTCGCGGCGCGACGGCTTATTGAGCAGTGCGCACACCTTCAGGCTGGCCGGTTCGCGCGTGGCCAGCATCTGCAGGAGATGGTCGAAAGTGTAGCCGCTGTCGACGATATCCTCCACCAGCAGCACGTGGCGGCCGGCGATGTCCTCGCGCAGGTCGAGCAGGATGCGCGGCGAGCGGTTGGACGAGCGGCTGCCGGTGTCGTACGAGGCGACCGAGATGAAGTCGAGCTCGCAGGGCACGGTAATGACGCGCATGAGGTCGGCGAGGAAGACCACGCCGCCGCGCAGGATGCCGACGAGCAGCGGATTCTTGTCGGCGTACTCGACGCTGATTTGTGCGCCGAGTTCGGCGACGCGGCTGCGGATTTGTTCGGCGCTGAACAGCACGCCGGATGGGGCAAGGGAAGTGCTCATGCGGAAGGTTTGCCGGGCACGATGTGATGCCGGCGGGAGCGCGCCTCGTAGCTTTCGGTCGCGCCGACGAGGATGATCGGGTCGTCGTAGGACGCCGGGCGGCCGTCGATGATGCGCTGCGTGCGAGTGGCCGGTTCGCCGCTGACCATGCAGATGGCGGTGAGTTTGTCGACGTGTTCGGCGATGGCGAGCAGCATCGGCATCGGGCCGAAGGGTTCGCCGCGAAAATCCAGGTCGAGGCCGGCGCAGATCACGCGGCGGCCGGCGTCGGCGAGGCATTCGACGACGCGCGGCAAATCGGCGTCGAAGAACTGCGCTTCGTCGATGCCGACGACGGTGGTGTCGGGCTCGACGAGCCGCAGCAGGTCGGCCGACGAAGCGACCGGCGTGGCGTCGAAGCCGCTGCCGCTGTGCGAGCGCACCTGATCGACGGCGTAGCGGTCGTCGATGGCGGGCTTGAACACCTGCACCTTCTGTCGTGCGATGACGGCGCGGCGCAGGCGTCGGATGAGCTCTTCGCTCTTGCCGCTGAACATGCAGCCGCAGACGACTTCGATGCTGCCGTCCTGTGGGCGGGCGGTTTTCGGATCCTTCGAATTTCCATCCATCGTAGGTATACGGCGCGCAGCGAAGGCGAGCGCGGGGCGGCGTGCGCGCGCGAACTATTGTAAGAGCGGGGGAGAAAACTGTCTATTCGCGGACGAAATAGAGGGCGGCGTTGCGCGTGGGTGCGCCGGCGTGAATCAGCAGCCCGTGCGGCGCCTGCTTGCCGGTGACGTAGGCGAAGTCGTAGTCGAAACCGCCGGTGAAGCGCACGCCCCAGATTTCGAGAAAGGAATCGCCGTCGGCGACGGCGCCACGCGTGGTCAGCTCCCAGCGCCCTTCCGCGTCGGTGAGCTTGTCGAAGGCGAACGCGTCGTTGGTGGGACGGAAGATCGGCAGCCCTTCGGCGCGGAATGTGCCGTCGGCGGCGAGCACCAGGCGCGCGGGCGCGGAGGCGAGGGCGGCCGGGTCGTCCTGCGTGGCGGTCTGCCATTGCAGGCGATAGGCGCCGACGAGCGCAGTTTCCGCCGGGCGGGAGGTGGCATATTCGTCGAGGTAGGGATCGCCGCCGCGGCAGGCGGTGAGCAGCAGGGCGGCAGCGGCGAACAAGGCTGCGGCGCGGCGGACGGCGCTGCGGGTGGCAGGTGGGAATCGGAGGGAGATGCCCATGCAAGAAAAAGCCCGCCGAGCGCAGGGCGCGGCGGGCGAAGAGCTGCTGGCGTGCTGCGGTTATTCCGCGGCGGACTCAGCGGAAGGCGCTGCCAGCGCTGCCTCGTCTTCGACGATTTCAGCGATCTGGCGCTTGGCGCGGCGCTTGGCTTCCTTGGCGCGCTTGTCGAGCGCAGCCGCATCGGCCACCTTCTTGCCCAGGCGCTTGGTGAAGCGATCGACCTGGCCCTCGGTGTCGATGATGCGCTGCTGGCCGGTGTAGAACGGGTGCGTGCCGCTCCACACGTCGAGGTACATCTCCGGCTTGGTGCTGCCGACCGTGCCGACCAGCTCGCCGCCGACGTAGACCTTGGCTTCCGGGTAGTACTTCGGGTGAATATCCTTCTTCATGGCGCTACGCTCCTGCGGCTTCGGCCGCTGCGGCGATGCTGACGATCTTGCGGCCGGAGGGCAGCGTGTCGAACTTGACCACGCCGTCCGCCATGGCGAAGAGCGTGTGATCCTTGCCGATGCCGACGCCCTCGCCGGCCTTGATGCGCGTGCCGCGCTGACGCACGATGATGTTGCCGGCCCGGATGGCCTGGCCGCCGTAGAGCTTCACGCCCAGGCGCTGGGCATTGCTGTCGCGGCCGTTCGTGCTGGAGCCGCCGCCTTTTTTGTGTGCCATTGGAGTTACCGTCCTTTGTATCGTGTCGATCGGCTGAAATCAGCCGACGATGCGGATCTTCGTGTAGTTCTGGCGATGGCCGGTCTTCTTGCGATAGCGCTTCTTCGGGTGGTACTTGAAGATCACCAGCTTCTCGCCCTTCTGATCGCCGACCACCTGTGCGGTGATCTGGCGGCCTTCCACGACCGGCTTGCCGATCGTGACCGCGCCGCTGTCGTCCGACAGCAGCAGGATCGGGAGCTTGAGCTCGCTGCCGGCTTCGGCGTCCAGCTTTTCGACGAAAATTTCGTCGCCGGGCGACACGCGATACTGTCGGCCCGCAAGTTGCACAACTGCGTACATGTTTTCCCTTCTTGGATGACCCACGCGGTTCGGCGTTCACTCGAGAGAACTACCGCCGCGGTGGGTGAGAGTGCTGCGCCGTGGCAGGATGCCCGGCGGCTCATGATTGTAGCGCATTTTGGGTAGGCGTGTCGACCAGCGGGAGGGGTGCATCCTCCTGCTCCTACAATGAGATGCAACTCATGAGTGATACACAACACGGGCTCGTCGTCAAAGCGCACAGCGGATTCTTCACCGTTCACACGAACGACGGCGGCGTGCACGTCTGTCGTGCAGCCGGGCGCCTGACGAAAGGACGGCACGAGGAAGACGCGCTGGCCGTCGGCGATCACGTGTCGTTCGAAATCGTGCCGAGCGAGGGGTTCGCCGACGGGCGCATCGTCGCCGTCGAGCCGCGCCGGCGCTCGCTCTCACGCAAGGACCCGATCGCCAGCGTCAAGAAAAAAGATATTCGCCAGGTGATCGTCGCCAACCTCGATATGGTGGTGTTCGTCTTCGCCTGCGCCGAGCCGGATTTTCATTCGCGCATGCTGGATCGCTATCTCGTCGGCGCCGAGGCGCAGCAGCTGCCGGTGCTCATCGTGGCCAGCAAAATCGACCTGGTGGGATTGCCCGCCGCGCACGGGATGTTCGGCGAGTATGCGCGCATCGGCTACGAAGTGCACTACGCGTCGGCCGCCACCGGCGAAGGCATCGCCGCGCTGCGCGAACGACTGCACGGCAAGATCAGCGTGCTCACCGGCAAGAGCGGCGTAGGCAAGAGCAGCCTGCTGAACGCGCTGCGCCCCGGGTTGGCGCTCGAGATCGGCCGCGTCAGCGACATGTGGCAGAAGGGCAAGCACACCACCGTGGTGCCCGAGCTCATCGCGCTCGACGACGGCTGGATCGCCGATACGCCCGGCATCCGCGGCTACGCCATCTGGGACGTCGAAGCGGAAGTGCTCGACGAGGGCTATCGCGAAATTGCCGCGCACATCGGCAAATGCGCGTTCAGCGACTGCACGCACATTCACGAACGCGGCTGCGCCGTGCGCGCCGCCGTCGAGCACGGCGAAATCTCGCGCGAACGCTACGAGAGCTATGTCAAGCTGCGGGCGGAGCTGGAGCGGAAGTAGCTCACAGTACATACTCTTCAATCGCCGCCGCTGCGCCGTCTTCCTCGATGGACGCCGTCACGACGTCGGCGCAAGCCTGAATCTCGGGCGCGGCGTTGCCCATCGCCACGCCGAGGCCGGCCCATCGCAGCATGGTCACGTCGTTGTGCTGGTCGCCGATCGCCATCACGTTTTCGCGCGCAATGCCGTAGTGCGCCGCCAGCCACGCCAGCGCGCTGCCTTTGTCCGCGCCGAGCGGATTCACTTCGACGATGCGCGCGTGCGACTGCACTACGGTGGCGCGCTCGCCCACATACGCGCGGATCGCGTCGAAGACCTCGCGCGTGCGACGGCCGTCGGTCAGGAACAGCACCTTGTCGGGATCGATGTCGGTGATGGCCGTGCACAAATCGTCGACCTGCACGGCCGCCACGCCGACGAGGTCGGCGTGCGCATTGAACGTCGCCAGGTCGTCGACGAACAGGTGGTCACTGCGGTACAGCACGGTGCACAGCGTCGGCCAGGCGCGCTCGCGCGCGGCGACGTCGCACGCCAGCGCGCGCGGCAGGTACAGGCGATGCAGTTCGGCGCCGGTGTCCATGTCGACGATCAGGCCGCCCTGCGTGGTGATGGCCGGCCCGCGCACGTTCATGCGCTCGGCGAAGCGACGCAGGCCGCCCGGCGTGCGGCCGGTGGCGATCACCACGCGCACGCCCGCGCGCTGCGCTGCCGCGATGGCCGCCAGCACACGTGGCGTCGTCTCACCGTCGTGTCCCACGGTGGTGCCGTCGAGGTCGACGGCCAGCATTCGAATGTTGCGTTGCACGAGCGGGGATTCTATGCGGTCGAAAACGTCACCAGCGCAGCGCCAGCACGCGATCGCGTGCACCGAGGTCGCGCAGCATTTCCGCATGCGCGTCGGGCGTCAGGCGCCGCGCGGCCGCCAGCGTCGCCGCACCCTGCGACGCGCCGATCTCGAAGTACGCTGCGATCAACTGCCGCTGCGTCGCACGCCGCTCGGCGATCTGCGCCAGCAGCGCGCGCACCAGATCGAGGCCGTCGTCGCCGCCGTCGAGCGCCACGCGCGGCTCATGCTCCTGGATCTCGGGCGGCAGTCCGTCGATTTCCTCGCGCGTGACGTACGGCAGGTTGGCCGTCAGCACCGTCGGCAGGCCGTCGATCGAAGCCAGCAGATCGCTCTGCATGAACGTGATGCGATCGGCCACGCCCTGGCGCCGAGCGTTTTCGCGCGCCACGTCGAGCGCGTCGGCGGATACGTCGCTGGCCAGCACGCGCGCGTCCGGCGCGTGCTTCGCCACGGCGATGGCCACCGCGCCGCTGCCGGTGCCGATGTCGAAGTGATCGAACCCGCTCGCCGCGCGCGCGACGCCGCGCAGCGACGCCAGCGTCAGCTCGACGAGCATCTCGGTCTCCGGCCGCGGAATCAGCACGCGTGAATCGACGTGCAGCGGCATGCCGTAGAACTCGCGCACGCCCAGCACGTACGCCAGCGGCTCGTGCGCCACGACGCGCACCAGCAGCGCGGCATACTGCGCGCGCGCCGCGTCGTCGAGCGATTCGTCGTCGTGCGCCAGCAGCCATTCCTTGCTGCGGCCGAGCACCGTCGCCAGCAGCAGCCGTGCCGTCAGCACCGGCGCATCCACGCGCGCTGCATCGAGCTGCGTGCGCGCGTCACGCAACGCCGTGCGGATCGTCCGCCGTCCGTCGTCCGCCGTCTGCCGTCGATCTTCCCTCACCGCGCCGCCATCACTTCCCCGCGGTGGATCGGCAGCGCCCACGAACCGGTGATATACGGGAAACGCGCCTCGAGGTCGTCGGCCAGCTCGATGCCCAGGCCGGGCGCCTGCGGCAGATGCAGATATCCGTCGCGAATCTCCGGCTTCTCTTTCAGGATCGCCCACTGCAACGGCCCCTGAATCATGCACAGCTCGCACATGTAGGGGCGCGGCAGCGCTGCCACGTAATGGGCGTTGGCCATCGTCATCAGGCCGTTGTGCCAGTTGTGCGGCATCACGCGCACCCCGTAGCGTTCGGCGTAGCGCGCGATGCGCATGCCTTCGGTCAGGCCGCACCAGCCCATGTCGGGCTGCACGATGTCGTAGGCCTTCTTTTCGAAGTAGTCGCGGAACTGCTCGACGGTGGTGAACTGCTCGCCGCCCGTCACCGGCATTTCCACGGACGCGGCGATGCGCGCGTAGCCGTCGACCTGCGCCTGCGGGATGGGCTCCTCGAACCACGCGAAGCCGAGGCGCTCGAGCTCGGCGGCGATCGGCATGGCCTGCTCTTCGGTCAGGCGCTGGTTGCCGTCCACCGCCAGGTCGAAGCGCTTGCCCGTCGCCTTGACCGTCTGCGCCAGTTCGCGCATCAAGCCGAGGAAGCGATCGACCGTCACGCCATCCCACGACCATTCGGTGCCGATGCGCAGCTTCATTGCGGTGAAACCCTGCGCGATGTAGCCGAGCGCTTCCTCGATCACCTGGCGCGGATTCACGCCCCAGTCGTAGCGGCAGCCGGACGAGGCGTACAAGCGAATCGGGTCGATCGGCGCATCGCTCAGCAGCGCCGCCGTCGGCTTGCCGGCCGCCTTGCCGCGGATGTCCCACAGCGCGCAGTCGATGCCGGCGACGGCGCAGTCGTAGCTCCACGAGCGGTAATGCGGCGACGGCGGCGTGTTCGGATCGAGCGGGTCACGGCCGACGAGCTCGGCGCTCAGAAATTCCACCCAGCGCGCGATGCGGTCGGGCTGGCCGTACGCGCACGCTTCTCCGATGCCGGTCACGCCGTCGTCCGTGTGCACGACGACGATGGCGCAGTCGGCTTTAATGGTGCGAATGCCGCCCACGATCCACTGATTCTCGGGCTCGTGCATGCGGCTCAGGCAGAGTGTTTGCAGTCTGGTGATTTTCATTGTCGCTTTTCTTCCGACCGGCTGGGGGAAGTGGCGACGACGAACTCTTCTTCGAGCGGAGCACGACCGTCGGGGTAAAACGCCAGCGGGTCGAGCTTGACCATATCCTGCTTTACTTCGAAATGCAAATGCGGCCCGGTGGAATGGCCGCTGCTGCCGGCGCGTCCGACCTGCTGGCCCTGCAGCACGATCTGTCCGCGCTCGACGAGCACGGCGTTCAGGTGGGCGTAGAGCGTGCGCAGTCCGTTGCCGTGATCGAGCCACACCATGCGTCCATACCCGGTGTTGTCCCAGCCGGCATGCACCACCACGCCATCGGCGGCGGCGAAGATGGGGGCGTTGGCTTCGAGCACGATATCGACGCCGTAGTGCCGCGCACGGCGGTCGTAGCCGCGATGAATTTCTCCGCTCGCCGGCAACGCCAGCCGCCTGCGCTGTGCGACGATCTGCGACTGCGTCCACACTTTCCCCGGCCGCATGCGCTCCGTCGGATCACCGGGCAGGCTGGTCAGCGAAGCCTGCTCCTGCAGCGCCCGTGAACGCGCCAGCGCCGCGGCGAACGCACGCGCCTGCCGCTCGTGCGCGTCGAGCACAGGATCGGTGAAGACGGCAGCGCTGTCGTCTCCCGCCGAATCTTCGGGAATCGAGCCGCCCGCCCACGTGAACTTCGGGGCCGCTTCTGCCGCAAGAAGGCTGAGGCAGATCAATGTTGTTCGGAGGAAAGCCTTCGACATAGTCTCTGTTCACCGCCGGCTCAGCACGCCGGCAGCCGAACGAGATTCTATGAATGCCCCCCTACGCAATATTCATCAGAAAGAATGAGATCAAAGAGGAATCGCGCAGATTTTGTCCGCATTTCAGAAAGAAATTTCGTCGATCTCTGCGCCTAGTATTCTCTTTTCTCACCCCTCTCCCCTCTTCCCTCTCCCCTCTCCCCTCTCCCCTCTCCC
>JBIIIA010000183.1:0-6556 GCA_044235195.1 Thermoflexales bacterium | reverse complement strand
GAACGGGTCGTGCGCCCGATCGTGCCCCACGCGCATGTGCCCCATTTCGGTGTGCATCAGCCCGTGCAGCAGCTTTCCGCCGACCATCGCGCCGCCGCCGATGCCGGTGCCGATCGTGTAGTACACGAAGTCGGTCAGCCCCTGCGCAGCGCCCCAGCGCTGCTCGCCGAGCGCCGCGCCGTTCACATCGGTGTCGAAGCCGATCGGCACGCCCAGCGCCTCGGCCAGCGGCCCGCGCAGGTTCGTATATCCCCAGTTCGCCTTCGGCGTGGTCGTGATATAGCCGTAGGTCGGCGAAGTCTCGTGCACATCGACCGGCCCGAACGCCGCGATGCCGATCGCCTGCAGCCCGTCCGCGTGCCGGCGAAAGAACTCCAGACAGCGCCCGATCGTCTCGTCCGGCAGCGTCGTCGGGAACTGCTCCTGCGCCAGGATGCTGCGCGGATCCTGCGCGTCCGCGATCGCACAGATGAATTTCGTGCCGCCCGCTTCGATTCCACCGAGTGTCTGCATGCCGGCGATTGTAATCACCCCCGTGCAGACGTCTCTCGACATCCATCCATGCTAGAATACCCGGCCTTACAAATTTCCAGAGGAGTCCGCCATGAAAGTGCTACTGACACAGGACGTGTACAACCTCGGCCACGCCGGCGATGTGAAGACGATCGCCGACGGCTACGGCCGCAACTATCTGCTGCCGCGCGGGATGGCCGTGCTGGCGACGAGCGGTGCCATCAAGAGTGCCGAGCGCATCAAGGCGCGCAACGTCGAGCGCCGCGCCCGCAACCGCGCCGACGTCGATGCGCAGGCTGCCGTCATCGGGGGCACGACCGTGTTCCTGCACGCCCGCGCCGGCGAGAAAGGCAAGCTCTTCGGCTCGATCACCGCGGCCAACATCGCCGATGAACTGAGCAAGAAGCTCGGCTCCGAGTTCGACAAGCGCAAGGTCGGCCTGCGCGAGCCCATCCGCGAAGTCGGCACCTATACGATCGCCGTCCGCCTCGCCACGGAAGTCACCCCCAACATCACCGTCGTGGTGCTGCCCGAGGGCGTCTCCATCGAGTCGGTCACGCCGGCCGCACCGGCTGCCGCCGACGCGACTGCGGAAGCCGCCGCCTAGCGCCGACATCCGACCGCCTCCCCCGATCGCTCGATTTTCTCCGCGGACCTTCCGAGGGGAGAAGTGCGGCACACATAGGCCCCGCCACCAATCGTGGCGGGGCCTTTTCTTTGTTTCGCGCTATAACTCTCCCATGACCAGGCGCAACATCCTCATCCACGCCACACACGAAGCAGGAGTCAAGTTCGGCGGCATCGGCGCCGTGCTCGAAGGGCTGCTCAGTGCCTCCAGCTACCTTGCGCAGGTCGACCGCTCTCTCTGCGTCGGCGCCTTCCATGCCGACAACCCGGTGGAAATGGAGCGCCTGTTCGCGCCACGCAACCGGCTCACCGTCTTCTACCATTCCACCGGCGGAATCTACGACTGCTCCGACGACCTGCGGGCTCGCCTGAGCGCTGTCGAACAGGAATTCGGCGCCCGCCTGCTCTACGGCCGCCGCGCGTTCGGCTCGACTTTCCACGAAGTCCTGCTCGTCGATCCATCGTCGATCCGCCGCGAACGGCTGCACGACTTTCACTATTTCGTCTGGCTGCACTTCGGCCTCGATTCGCATCGCCACGCCGGCAACGCCGAATTCGCCGCGATCATGGCGCACGCCGAGCCCGCCTTCGCCGCGCTGCGCGCCGTGCTCGACGAATCCGAAATTCCCGATTCCTACTCCCCGACGATCCTCTGCCACGAGTTCATGGGCCTGCCGCTGTGGTACGCCGCCCAGCTCGCCACCCCCGGCGCCTTCCGCTCGGCGTTCGTCGCGCACGAGGTCGCCTCGGTGCGCCCGATCGTCGAATCCGACGACGGCCACGACACGCGCTTCTACAACGTGCTGCGCGCCGCCCAGCGCGCCGATGTCTTCCTCGAAGACGTGTTCGGCCCCCAGACGTGGAATTTCAAGCACGACATGATCAAAACCGCCGCCGACTGCGATCATGTGCTCGCCGTCGGCGACCTCGTCGTGGAGGAGCTGCGCTTCACCACCCCGCGCTTCCGCCACACACACGTCGACCTGGTCTACAACGGCACGCCCAGCAAGCGCCATTCCCTCGACGACGTGCAGGCATCGGCCGCCAAACTGCGCGACTACGCCGCCTCGCTCGCCGGCTTCGAACCGACGTTCGTCTTCTCGCACGTCACCCGCCTCATCACCAGCAAGGCGCTCTGGCGCGACCTGCGCGTGCTCGAGCACCTCGACGAAATGCTGGCCGCGCGCGGTGAAAGCGCCGTGCTCATCCTGTTGGCATCCGGCCGCCCGGAGGGCCGCACCGGCGCGCAGGTGCATGAGCTCGAACGCCACGGCTGGCCGCGCGAACATCGCATCGGCTGGCCCGACCTGGTCGACCTCGAAATTCCGCTGCATCAAGCGGTCACCGCATTCAACGCCCGCGCCCGCGCGTCGCGCGCCGTGCTGATCAATCAGTTCGGCTTCACACGCGACCGCATCGGGCACGGCTTCCCCGAAGGGCTCACCTTCGACGACCTGCGCCGCGGCACCGCGCTGGAATTCGGACAGAGCATCTACGAACCGTTCGGCATCGCCCAGGTCGAACCACTCAGCACCGGGGCGCTGTGCGTGGTCAGCGACGTATGCGGCTGCCTGGGCTTCGTCGCCCACGCGCTGCGCATCGACGAGACGCTGCCGTGGGAAAGCCGCGTGCAGCAGATCGAGGCCGGCCTGCCGAACCTCGTCGTCCCGCGCTACACCGCGCTGCCCGACGACACCGCCGTCCTGGGCTGGCGCATGGCGCTGCGCCTCGGCAAGGAAGACCGCGACCGCGTGGAACAGGCCGAAGCGCGCCGCGCCGCCGCCGTCATCTGCGAGCGGCTCCCGCGCACGCCAGACGAACGCCGCGCACTTCTGGAAAGCGGATACGCGCTGGCGCAGCGCATGTCGTGGGACGTCGTCGCGCGCACGCAGCTGCTGCCGGCGCTCGGCATCACCGCGCCCGAAACGCCGCGCACCTGGCCGGGGTAGTACACTCGCGCCCGAATCATGACACGCACCGACATCCGGCTCGCCTTGCCATCGAAGGGACGCCTCCAGCAGTCGACGTTCGATTTCCTCGCCCGCTGCGGCTTCCATTTCAAACAAAACGGCACACGCGGTTACATCGGCGCCATCCCGGCGCTGCCCAACGTCACCGTGCTGCTGCAGCGCCCGAGCGACATCATCACCAGCGTCGCCAACGGCGGCGTCGACCTCGGCATCACCGGCTTCGACGTCATCGCCGACGCGAACGTGGACGCCGAGACGGTGGTCCTGCACGACGCCCTCGGCTTCGGCCGCTGCAAGGTCGTCATCGCCGTGCCCGAAGCGCTGCCGATCAAGAGGATGGCCGACCTGGCCTCGTACGCCGTCGCGCTGCCGGCGCCGCTGCGGGTGGCCACGAAGTACCACCACCTCACGCGCGCGTTCCTGGAAACGCACGGCGTGGCGCCGTTTACGCTGATCAACGCCGAAGGCTCGCTGGAGGTCGTCCCCGAGATCGGCTACGCCGACATCATCGTCGACATCGCCGAGACCGGCAGCACGCTGCAGGCCAACCGCCTGCGCGTCATCGAGGACGGCATCGTGCTGAACACACAGGCCAGCCTCGTCGCCAACCGCGCCGCGCTCGAACGGCCAGCCGTGCGCGCCGTGGCCGTCGAGCTGCTCGAATACTTCGAAGCGCACCAGCGCGCCGAAGGCTACTTCATGGTGGTCGCCAACGTGCGCGGCGCCTCGTTCGAGGACGTCGGCCGCAAAGTCACGCTGCAGACGACGCTCGGCGGCCTGCAGGGGCCGACCATCGCGCCGATCTTCCCGAACCCGACGTCGGCCGCCGCCGACGGCTCGGCGCACTGGTTCGCCGTCACCCTCGTCGTCGGCCGCGCCGCGCTCTCCGACGCCGTCGACCAGCTGCGCGCCATCGGCGGCAGCGGCGTCGTCGTCACACCGGTGACGTACATCTTCGAAGAACAGCCCGCCCGCGCCGCGGCGCTGCGGAAACAGTAGCGCCGTTCACGCCAGCCCGATGCACACCACACCGCAGAACATCAGCACGGCACCGACGAGCTTGGGTACGGTGAACTTTTCCTTCAGCACCAGAATTCCCATCAGCGAGCCGAAGACCACCGAAATGCCGCGGATCGACGTCGCATACGCGACCGGGCTGGTCTGCAGCACGAACAGGATCACGAGATAGCCGGCGACGATCGTGGCGCCGACGACGAGGATCGAGCGCCAGTGCGCGCGCAGCTCGATCTTCGTCTCCGCGCGCCGCCGCAGCCACAAATACGGCAGCAGGCCGACGATGCTCACCACCAGCACCAGAAAGTAGTAGTAGACCGGGTCGACGTGCTGCACGCCGATTTTGTCGATGGCCGAGTACGTCGCGATGACCACGCCGGTCAGCAGTGCCAGCTGCGACGCACGGCTGCGCAGCGACGCCAGCGGCGCGAACAGGTCGCGCCGCGCCAGCGAGGCCAGCGGCACGAGATACACGCCGCCCACGATCAGCGCGATCCCGAACGCCCCCAGCAGCGACGGCCGTTCGCCCTGCCAGATCGCCGCGATCAGCACCACGAACAGCGGCGACGACCCGCGCGACAGCGGATACACCAGGCTCATGTCGCCGCGCGCATACGCCCCGCCCAGCAGCAGGTAGTACACCAGCTGCGCCATCCCCGACGCGAACACGATGCCCCAGCCCACCGCGTCGATCGGATGCGCGCGCAGCCAGGCGAACGGCGCCAGCAGCACCACGCCCACCACCACCGCCAGCACCACGAACACGTGCTTGTCGTAGCTGCGCTTGGTCAGCAGGTTCCACAGGCTGTGCCCGAAGGCGGCCAGCACGAGGGCGAAGATCGCGGATGCGGACATTAACAGCATGTTAACCGCGCCGCCGTCTGTCGTCTGCCGTCCCGCCGTCCCGCCGTCCCGCCGTCCCGCCGTCCCGCCGTCCCGCCGTCCCACAACTGTAAAATCCCCACGATGTCCGCCGAAGACCTGATCGCGAAGCATTTTCGCGACATGCAGCCCTACACCCCGATCGTGCCGTTCGACGTGCTCTCGCAGCGGCTCGGCATCCCCGCCGACGAGCTGGTGAAGCTCGACGCGAACGAAAATCTGTACGGCCCGTCGCCGCGCGCGCTGCACGCCATCGCCGCGTCGAACGAGCTGCACATCTATCCCGACCCCGACCAGACCGCGCTGCGCGAGGCGATCGCGCGCTACATCGGCGTGCCCGCCGCGCAGATTTTGTGCGGCGCCGGCGGCGACGAAATCATCGACCTGGTCGGCCGCGTGTTCGTGCAGCCCGGCGAAGCCATCATCGACCTGCCGCCGACGTTCGGCATGTACAAGTGGCTGGCCGACATCCTCGGCGCGCGCTACGTGGCCGCGCCGCGCCGCGCCGATTTCTCGATCGACGTCGACGCCGTGCGCGACGCAGCGCTGCACACGCCGGGCGCCAAGCTGCTCTTCGTGGCCAACCCGAACAACCCGGACGGCTCGCTCACTTCGATGGACGCGCTGCGTCGGCTGCTCGACCTGCCGCTCATCGTCGTCGTCGACGAGGCCTACATCGATTTCAGCAGCCATCCCAGCGCCGTCGGGCTCGTCGCCGAGCACGACAACCTGATCGTGCTGCGCACGTTCAGCAAGCTGGCCGGACTGGCCGGCATGCGCGTCGGCTACGGCGTGTTTCATCCGAACGTCATTCGCCATCTCTGGAAGGTGAAGCAGCCCTACACGCCCAACGTGGCCGGCAGCATCGCCGCGATCGCCTCGCTCGACGACCGCGAATGGCTGGCCGCCGGCGTGCGCAGCATCGTCGCCGAGCGCGCACGCATGTGCGCGGCGCTGGCCGCCACCGGCTGGCTGTCGCCCTTCCCGAGCGAGACCAACTTCGTGCTCTTCCGCGTCGCTGCGAATGCGCCGTGGCGCAAGCAGCCCGACCTGCCGATCGGCAAGGAGCTCAAACTGGCGCTCGAAAAGCACGGCATCCTCGTGCGCTTCTTCGACAAGCCCGGCCTGCGCGACTGCATCCGCGTCAGCGTCGGCAAGCCCGAGCACACCGACGCGCTGATTCATGCTCTCGAAAGTTTGTAGAACGCTGAATACAAACTTCCCCCTCTCCACCTCTCCACCTCTCCACCTCTTCCCTCAACTATGAACATCGGCATCATCGGAACCGGATCGATGGGGCGCACGCATGCCGCCTCGTTCGCGACGACGCCGGCGCGCATCGCCGGCTTCGTCACGCGCGCCGGCCGCTCGGCGCTGGCCGACGAATACGGTGCGCCGGCGTTCGCCCGCCTCGAAGACATGCTCCCGCACGTCGACGTCGTCGACATCTGCACGCCGACGCCGCAGCATCTCGCACAAGCGCGCATGGCCGCGGCGGCCGGCAAGCACGTGATCTGCGAAAAGCCGCTGGCCCGCACCGTCGCCGACGC
>JBIIIA010000182.1:0-6592 GCA_044235195.1 Thermoflexales bacterium | reverse complement strand
TGCTACGTACCGCGCCGTGTTTGCACAATCGAACAAACGTTCTGTCAAGTTTTCCGACGGGGACTATAATTCGGCCCATCATGAAACTGGCCGTTGCTGCAGATCATGGCGGATTTCCGCTCAAGAAGCCGGTGATCGACCTGCTCCTGCGCGACGGGCACGATGTGCTCGATCTGGGCGCGTACAACGACGAACGCTCGGACTATCCTGATTTCGCGCGCTACGTGGGTGAGGCGCTGCAGCAGGGGCATGCCGAACGCGGCATCGTGATCTGCGGCAGCGGCGTCGGCGCCTGCATCGCGGCGAACAAGATGCGCGGCATCCGCGCATCCATCGCGCACGACACCTATTCGGCGCGCCAGGGCGTCGAACATGACGACATGAACGTGCTGGTGCTCGGCGGCCGCATCATCGGCGTCGAACTGGCCGGCGCTCTGGTGCGCGCCTTCGTCGGTGCGCGCTTCGACGGCGGGGAACGCTACGCCGCGCGCCTGGCCAAAGTCGTGGCCATGGAGCGTCGCATGGCCGCCGACGGCTCCGGCAACGCATAAATCGCCGTCGGCTGTCGCTCCACCGACGTGTACTTACGGAATTCGCAGTCGTCGAGGTCGAATCATTCCGACCTCTTTTTTCTATGGCTGTCAATGCATACAACCCGAACACCGCAGTGCAAACCTGCGGGCAGAGTTTCTGGTACGACAACATTCAGCGCAGCATCCTCGCCAACGGTGAGCTGGCGCGTCTGATCACGGAATTCGGCGTACTGGGCGTCACCAGCAATCCGGCGATCTTCGAGAAGGCGATCTCCGGCAGCGGCGACTACGACGAACAGATCGAGGCGCTCGCCCGTGGCGATTCATCGACGCGCGCCGTCTATGAAGCGCTGGCCATCGCCGACATCCAGCGCGCCGCCGATCTGCTCGAGCCGATCTTCGTGCGCACCGACGGCGTGGACGGTTACGTCTCGCTCGAGGTGTCGCCCGAGCTGGCGCACGACACCGACGGCACGATCGCCGAGGCGCGCCGCTTGTTCAAGGCGGTCGGCCGGCGCAACCTGATGATCAAGGTGCCGGCCACGCCGGCGGGCATCCCGGCCATTCGCACGCTGATCGCCGAGGGCATCCCGGTCAACGTGACGCTGATCTTCTCCCTGGCGGCGTACGAGCAGGTGGCGCGCGCGTACATCGCCGGCCTGCAGGACCGCGCGGCGCGCGGTCGTTCGACGCGCGTGGCGTCGGTCGCCTCGTTCTTCGTCAGCCGCGTGGATACGCTGATCGACAAGCTGCTGGCCGAGAAGATCGCTGCGTCGCCGGACGACGCGCAGCGCGCGCAACTCGAATCGCTGCGCAGCCGCGCCGCGGTCGCCAACGCGCGCCTGGCGTACGAGCGCTGGGAGAGCATCTTCGCCGAGCGCGAGTTCACCGGCCTGGCGCAGCGCGGCGCGCGCCCGCAGCGCCTGTTGTGGGCCAGCACCAGCACGAAGAACCCGGCGCTGCGCGATACGTTCTACGTCGAAGCATTGATCGGCCGCGACACGGTGAACACGCTGCCGCCGGCCACGCTGCGCGCCTTCCGCGACCACGGCGTGGTCGAGCCGTCGCTGGGGCGGGGCCGCGACGAAGCGCGCGGCGTGCTGGATGCGCTGGCCGCGGCGGGCATCGACGTCGACGCCGCCATGCAGACGCTGCTGGACGACGGCGTGCGGCAGTTCGCGGATGCGTTCGGCGCGCTGCTGGCGGGCATCGATGCGAAGCGCCGGCTGCTCGCCGTGCGCGGCGTCGCCGACGGCGTGGACGCCGCCGCCGGCTACATCGGCGAGCTGATCAAGCTGCGCGCGGCCGATCGCATCTGGCAGCGCGATTCGTCGTTCTGGACGACGCAGCCGGAGCACATGAAGATCATCAGCCGCCGCCTGGGCTGGCTGTCGGTGGCCGAGGCGATGCTGCCGCACGTGGCGGAGCTGGTGCAGTTCCGCGAGGACGTAAAGGCCATGGGCATCACCGACGCGGTGGTGCTGGGCATGGGCGGCAGCGCGCTGGCCCCGGAGATGTTTCGCGGCGCCTTCGGCCTGCAGGAAGGCGGCCTGCTCATGCACGTGCTGGACGGCACCGAGCCGTCGACGGTCGCCGCGCTCGAGAAGTCGATCGACCTGCGGCGCACGCTGTTCATCGTCTCCAGCAAGAGCGGCGCCACGCCGGAAGTCAACGCGTTTTATAAATATTTCCGCTCGCGGCTGGACGCCATCGAGTACGACACGGCCGGGCGCCATTTCGTGGCGGTGACGGACGAAGGAGCCATGCTGCAGACGCTGGCGCTCGAGGAAACGTTCGGCCGCGTGTTCCTGAATCCGACCGACATCGGCGGGCGTTTTTCGGCGCTGTCGTATTTCGGCCTGCTCGCCGCGGCGCTGCAGGGCGTGGACGTGGCGCGCCTTCTCGAGCGCGCGGTGCGCATGGCGCGCTGGTGTCGCGCCGACAGCGTGGCCAACCCCGGCCTGTGGCTGGGCAGCCTGCTCGGCGGCATGGCGCTGAACGATCGCGACAAGGTGACGTTTCTCTTGTCGCCGCGGCTGCGCTCGTTCGGCCCGTGGGTCGAACATATGCTGGCCGAGAGCACCGGCAAGCAGGGGCGCGGGCTGACGGCGGTGCTCGGCGAAGCGTCGCACGATGCGTCGCCGCGCGCGGTCGCGGCGCTGAGCGAGGATCGCCTGTTCGTGTCGCTGCGCATCGCCGGCGAAGAGCTCGACGGGCGTGCGCTCACGGCGCTGCGCCGCGCCGGCCGTCCGGTGATCGAGCTGACGCTCGACGACGAGTACGACCTGGGCGGCGAGATCTTCCGCTGGGAATTCGCCGCGGCGACGGCCGGGGCGGTGCTCGGCGTCGATCCGTTCGACGAACCGAACGTCGAGGAAGGGCGCGTTCAGACGCGGCGCCTGCTCGACGAATACGAAGCCGAAGGCGTATTCGCCTGCGACCAGGAGACGCGCTCGGCCAACGGACAGGTGAGCAAATTCCTGCGTCAGGCGGCGACGGGCGAGTACATCGCCGTGCACGCGTATCTGCCGAACAGCGACGCGGTGGCCGAGCAGCTCGAAAAGCTGTGCGCAGTGGTGCGCGAGCGCGTCGGCGTGCCGGTGACGCTGGGCTACGGCCCGCGCCTGCTGCACAGCACCGGCCAGCTGCACAAGGGCGGGGCGAACAACGTCGTCGTGCTGCAGCTCACGTGCGACCCGGCGCACGAGCTGCTGATCGCCGGCGAGCCGTTCTCGTTCGGCACGCTGATTCGGGCGCAGGCGCTGGGCGATCTGCTGGCGCTGCAGGCGCACGAGCGGCGCGTGATGCGCCTGCATCTCGGCGTCGACGTTGCTTCTGGTCTTAAGAAAGTCATCAAAGCCGTCTCCGGCGCTGCGCGCAAGGCGCACGTCGTGGAGGCGTAACACGCGTAACGGACGTTCGGGACGTGAAAAACGTCCGGGCGGTCAGAACGTAGACAAAGGGGAAATCATGCAAATCGGTTTGTACGGTCTCGGACGAATGGGTGCGAACATGGCGCGACGCTGGAAGCAGGACGGCCACGAGGTCGTCGTGTGCAACCGCAGCGCCGGGCCGGTCGATGAAATGAAGGGCGAGGGATTCCACGGCGTGTACACGCTGGAGGAGCTGGTGGCGGCGCTGCCGGCGCCGCGCGCGATCTGGGTGATGATCCCGGCCGGCGCGGCCACCGACGCGGCGATCACGAAGCTGCTCGGCCTGCTTTCGCCGGGCGATGTCGTCATCGACAGCGGCAACAGCAACTGGCGCGACACCAAGCGCCACGCCGTGGAGTGCGCGGCCAAGGGCGTCGAGTTCATGGACCAGGGCACCAGCGGCGGGGTGTGGGGCCTCAAGAACGGCTACTGCCTGATGATCGGCGGCGAGAAGTCGACGTTCGCGCGGCTGGAGCCGGCGTTCCGCTCGCTCGCCCCGCAGGGCAAGTACTACCTGCACTGCGGCGCGGCCGGCGCCGGGCACTTCGTCAAGATGGTGCACAACGGCGTCGAATACGGCATGATGCAGGCGTACGCCGAGGGCTTCGAGATCATGGAGAAGAGCGAATTCGGCATCGAGCTCGACAAGGTGGCCGAAGTGTGGCGCGAGGGCTCGGTCGTGCGCTCGTGGCTGCTCGACCTGCTCGCCGACGCGCTGCAGCAGGATCCGAAGCTGGCCGGCGTCAAGGGCTACGTCGAGGACAGCGGCGAGGGCCGCTGGACGGTGCAGGCCGCCATCGACGAAGACGTGCCGGCGCCGGTGATCACGATGTCGTTGTTCCAGCGCTTCGTTTCGCGCCAGGACGAGTCGTTCGCTGCCAAGGTTCTCGCCATGATGCGCAAGGGATTCGGCGGGCACGCGATCAAGAAGAACTGAATGCGTATACCTTCTCCCAACACGCTGATCATCTTCGGTGCGTCGGGTGACCTGACGCAGCGCAAGCTGGTGCCGGCGCTGTACAACCTGATGTGCGAAGGTCTCCTGCCCGAGAACTTCGCCATGATCGGCTTCGCGCGCAAGCCGAACACCGATGACGGCTATCGCGTGGCGATGCGCCGCACCGTGGAGGAATTTTCGCGCACGCGCCCGATCGACGAAGCGATCTGGGCGAAGTTCGAACGCACGCTCCACTATCAGCAGGGCGACTACTCCACGGCGGCCGACTACGAGAAGTTGGTGCAGCGCCTGCAGGTGATCGACGACGAGCGCGGCACGGCCGGCAATCGCCTGTTCTACATCGCCACGCCGCCCGAGGTGTACGAGGCGATCACCGAGCACATCGGCCTGACGCCGGGTCTCAAGACCGAACACGGCTGGTCGCGCGTGATCATCGAGAAGCCGTTCGGCGTCGACCTGCAGTCGGCGCATCGGCTGAACGACCACGTGCACCGCTTCTTCGACGAACAGCAGATCTTCCGCATCGATCACTACCTGGGCAAGGAGACGGTGCAGAACATCATGGTGTTCCGCTTCGCCAACGGCATCTTCGAGCCGGTGTGGAACCGCAACTACATCGACCACGTGCAGATCACCGTGGCCGAGAGCATCGGCATCGGCAACCGTGGTTCGTACTACGAGAAGAGCGGCGTGATCCGCGACATCGTGCAGAACCACGGCCTGCAGCTGATCGCGTTGACGGCGATGGAGCCGCCGATCGAACTCGACGCGCTGTCGGTGCGCAACGAGAAGGTCAAGGTGCTGAAGGCCATGCGCCTCGACGACGCCAAGGGCGACGGCACGGTGCGCGGGCAGTACGGCCCGGGCAAAGTGGACGGTCAGGTGGTGCCGGGGTATCTGCAGGAAGAGGACGTGGCTGGCGACTCGCAGACCGAGACGTATCTGGCGATGAAGTTCTTCGTGGACAACTGGCGCTGGGGCGGCGTGCCGTTCTACATTCGCTCGGGCAAGCGACTGCCGCGCCGCACCACCGAGATTGCGGTGCAGTTCAAGCTGCCGCCGCTGCAGCTGTTCGGCGGCAGCACGGCGGCGGCGATCGAGCCGAACGAGCTGGTGCTGAACATCCAGCCCGAAGAAGGCATCTCGATCAAATTCGGCTCGAAGGCGCCGGGCGGCACCGAGCGCGTGCAGCCGGTGAACATGAACTTCACGTACGGCAGCGCATTCAAGTCGCCGGCGCCCGATGCGTACGAGCGGCTGATCGTCGACGCCATGCTGGGCGACGGCACGCTCTTCACGCGCTCGGACGAAGTCGAGGCGCAGTGGAGCCTGATCTCGCCGGTGATCGAGGGCTGGGCGGCCGGCCACGGTTCGTTCATCGAGCAGTACCGCTCCGGCACGTGGGGGCCGAAGGCGGCCAACGATTTCATGGCGGCCGACAACCGCAAATGGAGATCGCTGTAATCCTATGGCGCAGCCATTCGTGATTCAGCTCAACGACGAAGGCACGTATCACCTGAACGTGCAGCCGGATGCAGCGTCGCTGACGCGCCTGGCGGCGAACGCGTTCGTGTTCTTCGCGCGCAAGGCCATCGAGCGGCGCGGCCGCTTTCACGTCGCGCTCAGCGGCGGGAGCACGCCGCGCGCGCTGTTCGAGCTGCTGAGCGCGGCCGAGTTCGCGCGTCAGGTGCTGTGGGAGCGCGTGCACGTCTGGTGGAGCGACGAGCGCGACGTGCCGGCCGACCACGCCGACAGCAACTTCCGCGCGGCCGACGAGGCACTGCTGCAGCGCGTGCCGATCCCTGCGGAGAACGTGCACCGCGTGCGCACCGAGCTCGGCGCAGCCGAGTCTGCGCTCGCGTACGAGCGCGAGCTGCGCGATGCGTTCGAGATGCCCGACGACGCCGTCGGCTGGCCGGTGTTCGACCTGATCCTGCTCGGCATGGGCGACGACGGACACACCGCGTCGCTCTTCCCCGGCACTGCTGCGCTCGAACCGGGCGATCGGCTGGTGATGGAGAACCATGTCGCGAAGCTCGGCGCGGTGCGCATCACGTTCACCGCGCCGCTGATCAACGCCGCCGACACGGTGATCTTCCTCGTGGCCGGGGCCGCGAAAGCGCCGATGCTGCAGCGTGTGCTGCTCGGCGACTACGAGCCGACCGCGC
>JBIIIA010000011.1:0-20576 GCA_044235195.1 Thermoflexales bacterium | reverse complement strand
TCTTGGTTTGCTTCGTTTGCCTGCGTTCGTCCGGGCTTGGTCACTGGCGCGCCTGCGGCTTCACGCCGCCCGTCAGCGATCCGGCCACGGTCTTGTCCAGCGTCACGTCCGTCGATTTTTTCGGCTGATGCCAGCCGAAGCGGATTTCGTCTTCGAGCTCGCGCAGGTCGGCGTCGACCATCATGTTCACCAGCTCGGGGAAGCTCACCTCCGGCGCCCAGCCGAGCTTCGCCCGCGCCTTGCTCGGATCGCCGATCAGCAGGTCCACCTCGGCCGGCCGCACGTAGCGCGGATCGATGACGGTGTACTGCTTCCAGTCCAGCCCGACGCGCGCGAACGCGATCTCACACAGCTCCTGCACCGTGTGCGTTTCGCCGGTGGCGATCACGTAGTCGTCCGGCGCTTCCTGCTGCAGCATCAGCCACATCGCGCGCACGTAGTCGCCGGCGAAGCCCCAGTCGCGCCGCGCATCGAGGTTGCCCACCCGCAGCTGATCCTGCAGCCCGAGCTTGATGCGCGCCGCGGCGTGCGTCACCTTGTGCGTGACGAATTCCAAACCGCGCCGCGGCGACTCGTGGTTGAACAGGATGCCGCTGACGGCGTAGAGGTTGTAGCTCTCGCGATAGTTCACGGTGATCCAGTGCCCGTAGACCTTCGCTACGCCGTACGGCGAGCGCGGGTAGAACGGTGTGCTCTCGCGCTGCGGCACTTCCACCACTTTGCCGAACTGCTCGGACGACGACGCCTGGTAGAAGCGCGCGCTCGGTCGAATGTGGCGAATCGCCTCCAGCAGGCGCGTCACGCCGAGCGCAGTAAATTCGCCCGTCAGCACCGGCTGCTGCCACGACGTCGGCACGAACGACTGCGCCGCCAGGTTGTAGATCTCGTCGGGCTCGTACGTCGATACCAGATCCATCATCGACGACTGATCGAGCAGGTCGCCCTGCACGATGTCGATGTTGTCCTGAATATGGCGCAGGCGGTCGAAGTTGATCGTGCTGGTGCGGCGCACCATGCCTACGACGCGATAGTCCTTCGAGAGCAGGAATTCCGCCAGGTACGATCCGTCCTGGCCGGTGATGCCGGTGATGAGTGCAGTTTTTCTTTTCATGAGGAAGGTTGGGCCATCGATGTGGCTGCGGATCTGTCGCGCGATGCTGCGCCGACGCGCTGGCGAGCCTCCGCGAGCATGTCGGCCAGCGTCTGATCGATCGGAATGCGCGGCGTCCAGCCGGTCGCCTCGCGCAGGCGGGTGGAATCGCCGTACATGATCGGCGTATCGATCGGACGAAAACGCGCCGAATCCGTAATCTGGCGCGGGCGCACAGTCGACATGCCGACGAGGATGTCGAGCATCGCCTGGATCGAGCGGGGTATTCCGCTGCAGACGTTGTAGATCTCGCCGGCGACGCCCCGCTCGAGCAGCGCAGCGTACGCCGCAGCGATGTCGCGCACATCGGTGAAATCGCGCTGCGCCGCCATGTTGCCGAGATGCAGCTCGTGCGGGCGCAGGCCGGCTTCCATCTCGGCGATGCGCTGCGCCAGCGAAGGGATGATGTATGTCGGCCGCTGCCGCGGGCCGATGTGGTTGAACGGCCGCGCCACGATCACATCGAGCCCATGGCTCATCGCGTACTGACGCGCCATGAGATCCTGCGCCGCTTTGCTCACAGCGTACGGGTTGTTCGGCCGCAGCGGATGCGTCTCGCGCGCCGGCAGCTCGTCGACCGACGGCGCACCGTACACTTCGGTGCTGGAAATGATCAGAATGCGCGGCCGCAGCCCGGCGGTCAGCACAGCGTCGAACAAATTCTGCTGTCCGCGTACGTTCTGCTCGAACGTCGCCCACGGATCGCCCCACGAAGCCGGCACGCTGGCCTGCGCCGCCGCATGCACGATGGCGTCCGGCCGCACTTCGGCCACGATCTCGACGAGCGCCGGCTTGTCGGTCATGTCGGCCTGACGCCACAGCGTGCGCGTCGAATCGGACGCCGACATGCGCGTGCGCGATAGCCCGATCGCGGTCGCCTCGGTGTGATGCAGCAGATATTCGGCGAGGTGGCGCCCGGCAAATCCCGCCATCCCAGTGATGAGCACACGCATAAGAACTGCGGAGAGTGTACCGTACCGGGGGTCAGGGGAGGGTAGCCTGTGTTTCGATCGTCGCCTACGCCTCACCCCCTGACCCCCTTGTATGGTTAAGTTGTGGTGTGGCAGACCGTCGCCCCCTGGGTCCTCGAGACCGTGGGAGAGCATGGGTCGCCACACCGCAGGTTGAATCTAGCTCGAACAGTTGCGTGAGGCAGTGTTACTGACCTCGAATACAAGGACGAGACTTTCTTCTCGTGCGAGCACGGTTCAGACGATCCACAAGGAGAACGGGGACATGATAACGAAAGGCTATGTGTGTGGAATCGATGTCGGCTCGAAGAAGCTCGACGTCGCGTTGTGTCGCAATGCGAAGCTTGTCCGAACGTGGACGGTGGAGAACAGCATCGAAGGCATCACGGAACTGGTGAAAGAGCTGCTACCGCTGTCACCGAAGTTGGTGGTGATGGAGGCAACGGGAGGATATGAAGGCGCATGCTCGTATCAGCTGCACGATGCCGAAATTCCGTTTGCGGTGGTGAATCCGCAGCAGGCGCGCAGCTTTGCCCGATCGATGGGCAAGCGCGCGAAGCAGGACACGATTGATGCAATCATGCTGGCGGAGTTTGGCGTCCGGGGCGATTTGAAGCCGAAGCAGTTGAAAAGCAAGGAAAAGCGGGCGTTTGCAGCGATTTTGGAGCGGCGTCAGGATCTAGTGAAGATGCGCACCAGCGAAAAGAATCGGCTGGAGACCAGCCATGACGTCACGACCTCGAATATCGAGGTACATATCGACATGCTGACGCAGTGGATAAAAGAGACGGAGGCGCAGATGCGCGATATGGTGAAGACCATTTCTGACTGGGTGGAGACGGCAGAAATTCTGAGCAGCATGCCAGGCATCGGCGACATCTCGAAGTTCACCTTGCTGTCGGAAATGGAAGAGCTGGGTGCGTTGACGGGCAAAGAAATCACCGCTCTTGCCGGTCTTGTTCCCTACAATCATGACAGTGGGAAGCTGAAAGGTCGACGCATGTGCAGTGGAGGACGAGAGAATGTCCGAACCATTCTGTACAACGCATGTCTGTCGGCAATCGTTCACGCCGAGCCGATCCGCAATTTTTATCAGAAGAAGAGAGCAGAGGGCAAAGTGTTCAAGGTCGCCATGGTCGCAGCGATGCGCAAGCTGCTGACCATCCTCAACGCCATGGTGCGCGACAGAAAACACTTTCAATTGGCTGCCGAGGGTTGACAGGGAACACAGTTGCTCTCCCCCTCAATTTCGCTTACTTTTCTGTCGAGCAAAGTAATGGTAAGCACGCGAAATCTCGGCGAAGAGGGGGAGCGTGGTGGCGTTTGCCCCCTCTCCGCCGAAATTTCGCGCGCCTTTATGAGCGTTTCTCAGTCAGAGCTGGAGCGAAATTGAGGGGGAGAGGGGGTCGGGGGGTGAGGCGTGAGCAAGCCGCCCCAAACGGCGGATGCACCCGTGCAAACGTGTGCATCCACCGTTGGAGACGTAAGAACCCCCCTACTGCGCGAGCTGCAGCAACGTCGCTGCCAGCACCAGCAGCACGATCACCGCCAGCATGACGGCCAGTGCGGTCAGCGCGCTCGTCATCTTCGATTTGGACGATTCTTCGACGCGCACGCCGCGCCGCGCTGCGATCGCAGCGCCGGCGGGCACCGTCGCCGCCTGCCGCAGGAACACCCACATGAGAAACGCACCGATCGCGGCGATCGGCGCGAAGCCGATCATCATCAAGAAGCGCTCGTCCGGATTGCTGCCGGCCAGCAGGAACGGAGCGACCAGCCCGCCCACCCCGAGCAACGCGCCGAATCCTGCCCCGATCGCACGGCGCGTCGCCGAAGGCGGCGGCCCGCTGCGCACCGTCGGACGAGCCGGCGTCCGGATGTCGGGCGCACGGCGCGACGTTTCGGCGGCGGCACCCGACGACGCGCGCGGCTTGCCGTCCGGATCGGGCAGCAGCGCCGAAAAAAGCGACAACGCGCCGACCAGACCGAATGCGATCGGCATCGGCAGAATTTCGCGCCGCATCTCGACCGGCACGATCAACGGCACGATCACCGCCAACGCGAAGAGCGCAATGCCAATGCCGCCGCTGATGTGCTTGCGCCGGCGCTGAAACCACGGCGTCGGCCGCGGCCGCGCCGGAACGGAGGCGCCACGCTCCTGCACCGGCGTTTCGTTCTCACGCGGCGACAGCATTGGTTCCGGCGCCGGGAGCACAGCCGATGGCGGCGCATCCGACGATGCCGCGGCAATCGGCGGCATTGCAGCGCCGCGCACCGGTTGTTCAGCCTCGATCACCGGCCGGCGCAGCATCTCCGCCACCGCATGCTCGTAGATTTCTGCGATGCGCGCCGCCGTCTGCGCCGCGAGCGCACCCTGCCCTTCGATGTGCACGCTGATTCGCTGCACCGCACCCGCGCCGCGATCCAGTTCCACCGACAGCCGCAGGTCGGTGCTCGCCGATTCATTGCTCATGGGGCGGATTGTGACATATCTGATAGCTCGACGATTTCCACGAAATCGGTTGACGCTTCGCCCACCTCCCCGTAAGATTTGATGTCAGTCAACTCGGACTTTCACCGCCCGTCAATTTTGTCAACATGAGCACAGCCAGACACATGCAGCGCGAAGCGATCGGCGTCAACGACGCCACGCTGCACTACCTAGACATCGTCTACCGCCTGACGATCGGCGGCGAAGCAGCCACGACGAGCGAGATCGCCAGGCGGCTCGGCGTCACGCCGTCGGGCGCCAGCGTCATGCTCAAACGGCTGTCCGAGCGCCGCCTGGTTCAGCTGACTCCCTACAAAGGCGCGCTGCTCACCGCGCAGGGACGTCGCCTCGCCCTGCGCACGATTCGTCGCCATCGTCTGCTGGAAATGTTTCTCGTCAAGGTAATGCACTTCGCCTGGCACGAGGTGGATGAACACGCCCACGCGCTGGAAACGTCGATCAACGACGCCTTCGAAGATCGCATGGATGCCATGCTCGGCCACCCGACGCGCTGCCCGCACGGCCACCTGATTCCGAGCAAAGACGGCGTCCTGCCGAAGGTGACGGACATCCCGCTCCTCGATCTGCCGATCGGCGCGCACGCGATCGTGCGCTGCGTCGACACCGACGAGAGCGACCTGCTCAAATACGTCGGCGAGCAGGGGCTGATCCCGGGCTGCGAAATCGTGATGCACGGCATTGCGCCGTACGGCGGCCCCGTCACTCTCGACACCGAGCGCGGCGCCTTCTCACTCGGCCGCAACGTGGCGGAAATCGTATTCGTCGAGAAAAGGTGAAAAAGCCCACCCGTTCGGGTGGGCTCTGACACTCGCCGCGCGAGCCGACTACTTCTTCGCGGCGGCGGCCTTGGCCACGGCCTTCATCAGGCGCGACTTGATGCGGGCGGCCTTGTTCTTGTGGATCACGCCCTTGCCGGCGGCCTTGTCGACCGCGCTGACGGCCTGCACCACGGCGCCCTGCGCTCCCGCGAGATCCTTCTTCGCGAGCAGCTCTTCGGTGTTCTTGACGAAAGTGCGCGAGCGCGAGCGATGCAGGCGGTTGAACACGGCCTTGCGCGCGCTGTTGCGGATACGTTGCTGTGCGGATTGTGTATTTGCCACGGAACTCTCCAGAACCGGCGCACTGCGCCGGCATCGTATACCTGTTTTGCGGCCCCGAAGTATAGCAGAGTTGTGGTAACTTCGATGCATGGCCAAATCCGCCGCCGCAACCGCGGCCGTCGTGCGCTCCCCCGCCCGCAGTGCGATCAAAAAAGTCGTCAAACGCCGCCTCGAGAACGGCCTGACAATCGTGCTGCGCGAAATGCACGCCTCGCCCGTCACGTCGTTCTGCGTCTGGTACCGCGTCGGCTCGCGCGATGAGCACCTCGGCATCACCGGCGCTTCGCACTGGGTCGAACACATGATGTTCAAGGGCACGCAGCGCTTCGATGAAACCGAGCTCGATCGACTCGTCAGCCGCGAGGGCGGCGCGCGCAACGCCTTCACCTGGATCGACTTCACCTGCTACTACGAAACGATGCCGGCCGACCGCATCGCGCTCGCCGTCGATCTCGAAGCCGATCGCATGGCCAACTCGCGCTTCGCGCCGCGCGAGGTCGAAAGCGAACGCACGGTCATCCTGAACGAACGGGAGATGTACGAGAACAGCCCGGGGTTTCGCCTGAACGAGGAAATGCAGGCCGCTGCGTTCCGCGTGCACCCCTACGGCCACGAAGTCATCGGCCACGTGACGGACCTGAAGGGCATGTCGCGCGACGACCTGTTCGCCCACTACCGACGCCACTACACCCCCGACAACGCCGTCGTCTCGGTCGCCGGCGATTTCGTCACGAAGGAAATGCTGGCGCTGATCGAAAAGCATTTCGGCCGCCTGAAGCCGGCCAAGCCGGCCAAGCCGGCTAAATCGGCTAAATCGACCAAGGGCCGCAAATCCGCGCCGCGCCGCATCGAGGAGCCGGCCCAGCGCGGCGAACGGCGCGTCGTCGTGCGCGGCGAAGGGGAAACGCATTACCTGTCGCTCGCCTTCCACGCCCCGGCCGCCACCGACTCGGACTACATGGCGCTCGTGGCGCTCGATTCCGTGCTGTGCGGCGCCAGCGGCCTGTCGTTCTTCGGCGGCGGCACCAGCAACCGCAGCAGCCGCCTCAGCCGCGCGCTCGTCGACGGCGGCATCGCTGCCGACATCGGCGGCGGCGTCGTTCCCACGATCGATCCCTTCCTCTACAGCATCGGCGGCACGCTGCTGCCCGGCCGCCGCATCGAGGAAATGGAAGACGCCATCTGGGCCGAAATCGAACGCGTGCGCACCGAACCGGTCGACGCCGCCGAACTCGAAAAGGCGCTCAAACAAACGCGCGCGCAGGTCGCCTTCAGCACCGAGACCGTCACCAATCAGGCGTTCTGGCTCGGCTTCGCCGAAATCATCGGCGATCAGTCGTGGTTCGATCAATTCCTCGATCGCCTCGCCCGCATCACACCGGCCGACGTGCTCGCCGCCGCGCAGCGCTATCTCTCCCGCGACAACGTCACCGTGGGCACCTACCTCGGCAACGGTTCAGCGACGACCGACGCAGCGGACGCCTCACTCGAGGAATAGCCGCTCCCCTCACATCTCCTCATGCCACGCACTTCCCCCTCCCCGTCTTCGAAGACGAGCGCCCGAGCCACGAGCTCGTCGCTGCCGCACAGCGGCAACGTCGCCGTGTTCGATCTCGCCAACGGCATCCGCATCTACGCCTACGAAAATTTCGCCTCGCCCGCCGTCGTCGTCAGCGGCTTCCTGCGCGCCGGCGCCGCCGATGAACCGCGCGAATTCGCCGGGCTCGCCGGCTTCGTCGCCGACTGCCTGACGCGCGGCACGCGCTCGTATTCCTACACCGAACTCTTCGAGCGCACCGAAGCCGTCGGCGCCACGCTCAGCTTCTCCAGCGGCGTGTTCAACACCGGCTTCTTCGCCAAGAGCCTGGCCGAGGATCTGCCGATGATGCTCGACCTGCTGGCCGAGGCGCTGCGCGAGCCGACGTTCCCCCCCGACGAACTCGAGCGCGAGCGCGGCGAATGGCTGACCTCGCTGCAGGAACGCAGCAACAGCACGCGCTCGATGGCGTCGCTCGCCTTCTACGAGGCGGCCTATCCCGAGGCGCACCCCTTTCATTATTCGTCCAACGGCTACCCGCACACCGCGCGCCGCATCACGCGCGACGACGTCGTGCGCTTTCATCGCGACTACTTCGCGCCGGCGAACATGAACATCGTCGTCGTCGGCGCGGTGCGCGCCACGGAAGCGCGCGATCGCATCGCCGCCGCGTTCGGCGACTGGTCGGCCACCCGCCCGCCGCTCGCCCCGACGCCCGCCGCTCCCCCGCTCACGCAGTCCTTCCGCCGCCACATCACCATGCCCGGCAAAAGCCAGACCACGGTGCTGCTCGGCCATCCCGCCCTGCCCGCCACACATCCCGACTGGCTGCGCTGTTCGCTCATGAACAGCATCCTCGGCGTGTTCGGCATGTACGGCCGCCTCGGTGAATCCGTGCGCAAGGAAGAGGGCCTCGTCTATTACATCGGCTCGCACTTCGACGGCGGCACATTGAACGGCGCGTGGACGCTCTCGGCCGGCACGAACCCCGACACCGTCGATCGCGTCGTCGCCATCGCGCTGGCGGAAATGCGCCGCATCCGCGACCGCAAAGTCTCCGCGCGCGAGCTCGAGGACAACCAGCGCTACTTCGTCGGCAGCCTGCCGCTGCAGATGGAAACCAACGAGGGCATCGCCGGCCAGCTCACCAGCATGGCCCGCTACGGCCGCCCGCTCGATCACCTGCTGACATGGCCCGATCGCGTGCGCGCCGTCACCACCGCCGACGTGCGCGAGGCCGCCCGCACCTGGCTCAACCCCGACGCATTCGTGCTGATCACGGCAGGCAGGTAATGATCACCACCGGAATCGACATCGTGCAGGTAGCGCGCATGGCGGACGCGCTGGAGCGCCACGGCGAACGCTTCCTGCAGCGCATCTTCACGCCGGACGAGATCGCCTACTGCTGCGGAAGACCAACCGCGCTCGCCGCGCGCTTCGCCGCCAAGGAAGCGGCCGGCAAAGCCCTCGGCGTCGGCATGCGCGGGCTCAACCCGGCCGGCATCCGCTGGCACGAGGCCGAGGTGCGCAACGATGCGCAGGGACGGCCGTTTCTGCTGCTGCACGGCGCCGCCGCGCAGCTGGCCGCCGCACAGGGCTGGCGCGAATGGTCGCTGTCGCTCGCCCACGAACGCGACGCCGCCGTGGCGTTCGTGGTGGCGCGCGACTAATTCCCGCCGTCAGTTCCCGCCGATCACCACGCGCTGATCCAGCACGGTCAGCGTCGCCGGCAGCTGCACCGGCATGACGAAGCTGAGCTTGAACGTCAGCGTCGCACCCGGGCTGACCTCCCACGGCACCTGCGGCAGGCTGGTGCTCAGCGCCGCACGTGTGCCGTCCGCGCCGGCGAGCGCAACGTCCTGCAGCGAAACGGTGAGCGCGTCGCCGGTCAGGTTGGTCAGGTTGCCGATGATGCTGATCTCGGTTCCATCGGGAGAGATGTTGGCGTTGGCTACGTCGATGCGCAGGCGCGACGGCGGCACGGGCGTCGGCGTCGGAATCGGCGCCGGCTCGGCTTCGTAGGGAATCATCACGCGCGCCACGTACGGGCTCTCCGGCTGCGTGCGGAATGTCCATTCCAGCATCGGGCCGGGCATGCCGGCGGGCACCTCGAACGCCGACGTCAGCGTCACGCTCTTGCCGGCCTCGACGACGCCTTTGCGCCAGCCGGCGCCGCCGGCAGCCGTCGTGCCGGGCAGCGACAACGGATACTTCTCGCCGCGCCCGTCGATCAGTTCTACGTTGAACTGCGCCGAGTCCAGCAGCTCGGTCATCAGGTTCGTCACCTGCAGATTCACCTGCATCATGCTGCGGCCCTCGAGCAGCCCGACTTCGCGGCCGGGCACGATCGCGTAGTCGTAGGCGTACACGCGCACATCGCCCAGATTCACCGGCGCGCCGAACGCCACGGCCTCGCCGGGCGTTCCCTCGTCGGTGTAGTCGGCGATCAGCGCATCGCGTTCGGATCCGCCCTGGCCGAACATCACCAGCGTGACGCGCGGCCTGGACTGATCGGCCAGCGCGCTCAGATCGGATTCGGCGATCTTCGTCTTTTCCGTGACGCGGAAACGCTGCAGGCCGGCGGCCGTCTCGAGGCTGAGCAAATCGCCGGGCGCAGCCGCTTCGAACAGCGCCGTGTTCTCCGTGCCGGCATGCAGGCCGATCACGTAGTTCACCTGGCTGCCGACCGCCCACCACGCCGCGCGGCGATCGTTGACGTCGTACGTCCACAGGCCGTCGGCGTCGACGCCGAGTGCGCGCACGACGAACGACTTGCCGCCGATGTCGAGCCGCGTCGGGATGCCGGGCGGCACCGAGGAGCCGTTCACCTTGACCGCATCCTGCAGCTGAAACTCGAGCGGCGGCGTCGGCGTCGGGACGATCGTCGGGGTCGGCGTCGGAAAGAGTCCGCCCACGTTGCGGCTGACTCCGATTCCGAGGAAGAGCAGCACCGCACACGCCGCGGCGCACAGAAACACCAGCAGGATGCCGCTGATGATGAGAAGAACGCGGCCGGTGGGATCCGCCCAATAACCGGCGAGCATCCCACCACGCATGAAGCCGCGCGTTCGTCGCGAACGCGCAGCTTCTGCGCCACGCTCGTCGTCTTCCATGCGGCCGCCCCCACTCTCGTTTGCCTGCCAGTCATCGTCGTCGTGCGACGGCGGCATCCCCGTTGACATAGTGCATAGGATTATAGACGGCGGTCCGCGTCGGCTTTGCTCACACGAAACACGGCCAGCAGGACGAGCAGCGACGCCACCGTGCACACGACGAGCACCAGCGGCACCATGCCGCGCCCGAATGGTTCGATCGTCCGCCCGATGATGAGCGGGACCACGATGCCGCCCAGGCTGGCGCCGACGAGGAACAGGCTCGTCGTCACCCCGGTGATCACCATGCGCGTCTCGACATACGCGATCATCATGGCGAACAGCGACGCGATGCCCAGCCCGGTCAGCGCCGATCCGATCCACATCGCTTCAGGTATGTCGGCGAAGACGCCCATCACGATCGGCCCGGCGATGTTCAGCAGCGTGCCGCCCAGCAGAATGCGCGACGCCGGCATGCGCACCGCCAGCGGAATCGAAATCAGCCGGCCGAACGTAAACGCTCCCCAGAACACGGCCGTCACCAGCGCCGACGTCCGCTCGTCCATGCCACCCTTGCGCGCATACGTGAACAGCCAGCTCGACATGCCGGCTTCCCCCGCCACGATCAGGAAGAAGAACAACACCACCAGCGTGATCAGCAGCGGATTGGCGAACGTGCCGGCGCGCGTGTCCCCGGCGTGCGGCTCGTGCACCGGGCTCGGCAGGCGCAGGAAGAGCAGCGCCGCCGGGATCATCGCGATCGCCACGATCCAGTACGCCCATTCGAAGGACGGCACGTTGACGATCAGCAGCGGCGCCGCCAGCGAGCCCACGCCGAACATCAGATGCAGCGCGTTCATGAACGGCCCGACGGCGCGGCCGTGCAGCCACACCAGCAGCGCGTTCAAGCCGACGTCGATGCCGGACGCCACCAGCCCCAGCACGAACTGCCCGAGGCTGAGCAGCCACAGCGTGCGCAGCCCGGGCATCAGCGCCAGCAAAACCGCCACCAGCACCAGACAAATCGCCGCCAGCGGATGGCCGCGAAAGCGGTCGAACAGCCGCCCGTGCGCCAGCGAGCCGCCGAGGTAACCCAGCGAATACGCCGTGAACAGGATGCTGGCGTCGGCGATCGTCACGCCGGCGTTGCCGGACAACACCTCGATGGTGGGGCCCAGCAGCGCGAACGTCAATCCGAGCAGGATGAATGCGAAGTAGTAGACAGCCGTCGTTTTCAGCTTCAGCGACATGCTAGCCACCACCCGCCGGGCCGCCGAGACCGCCCTCGGTGAGTTTGTGCATGTCGGAGAGAACAGCGTCCACTTCCGCAAGCGTGATCGCCGCCCCGTCCTTATTCGTCAGCGTGCCGGCGGCGATGCGCTCGGCCGCCACCTCGCGAATCGTGGCGTTGCGCTTCATCGCTTCCTTCACCAGCTCGGCACCGACCTGATAGCCGATCACCGGGTTCAGCGCCGTGACGACGATGGCGTTCTTCGCCAGCCAGCCGGTCGCCTTCTCCGGCTGCGCCTTGATGCCGACCAGACAGAACTTCACGAACGCGTTGATCGAGCCGATCGTCACGTGCACCATCTCGTTGAGGTTGTGCGCGATGATCGGCATCATCACGTTCAGTTCGAGCTGTCCGGCCTGCGCCGCCAGCGCGACGGTGTGGTCGTTGCCCTGCACGTGGAACATCGCCATGTTCAGCATCTCGGCCAGCACCGGGTTGACCTTGCCGGGCATGATCGATGAACCAGGCTGCACCGCCGGCAGACGAATCTCGTCGAAGCCGGTCGTCGGTCCGCTGGAGAGCAGGCGCAGGTCGTTCGAGATGCGCGTCATCGTCACTGCGAACGTGCGCATCGACGCCGAGAAGTGCGCGGCGTCGGCCATGCTCTGCATGCCCTCGAACAGGTCGTCGCTCTCGTGCACCGGCTGCCCGAGGATGCGCGACAGCACCTGCACCATGCCCTTGTGATAGTCGGGGTGCGCGTTGAGGCCGGTGCCGGTGGCGGTGCCGCCGATCGGCATGCGTCGCAGCTGGTCGGCCGCCGCCTCGATGCGCTCGAGGTCGCGCTGCACGGCGCGCGCGTAGCCGCCGAATTCCTGACCGAGGCGCACCGGCACGGCATCCTGCAGGTGGGTGCGTCCGGACTTCACGATCGGGTCGAATTCCGCCGCCTTCTGCTGCAGCGCATCGATCAGCCCTTGAATCGCCGCGCGCAGCTCCGGCAGCCGCCACAGCACGCCGAGGCGGATCGCCGTGGGCGTGGTGTCGTTGGTGCTCTGCGCCATGTTGACATGGTCGTTCGAGCCGACGGGCTTCTTGTCCTTGCTGTTCAGCGCCACGCCGAGGATTTCGCTGGCGCGGTTGGCCAGCACCTCGTTCGTGTTCATGTTGTGGCTGGTGCCGGCGCCGGCCTGGAACGGGTCGACCACCCACTGATCGGCCAGTGCGCCGCCGAGGCACTCATCGGCCGCCTGAATGATGGCGTTCGCCAGCCGCGCATCGAGCAGCCCGAGGTCGCGATTGACCTCGGCCGCCGCGCGCTTGATGGCGATCATGCTCCACACGAACGCTCGGTACGGCTTCTGGCCGCTGACCGGGAAGTTGATGACTGCACGCTGCGTTTGTGCGCCGTAGTAGGCGCTCGTCGGGACCTGGACCTCGCCCAGCGAGTCCTTTTCGATTCGGTATTCCATGATGCGCCGAAGAGTATAGCGACGACGCGGGGAATACGCCATGCGGAAGTACAGGACCGCCGACGGCGGACGGCCGACCGCGGTCCGCCGTCGTCCGTCTGCCGTCGTCTTCTACCGATGCCGCCTTTCCTTCACGAACTCGAAGGCGATCGGCAGCAGGGAAACCAGCACGATGCCGAGCGTGACGAGCTCGAAATTGTGCTTGACGAATTCGATCTGCCCGAACAGGGCGCCGGCGCCGAGGAAGATCGTCACCCACGCCAGCCCGCCGACGATGTTGTACGTGGCGAAGCGGCGGTACTGCATGCTGCCGACGCCGGCGACGAACGGCGCGAACGTGCGCACGATCGGCACGAAGCGAGCCAGGATGATCGTGCGATTGCCGTGCTTCTCGTAGAAGGCTTCGGTTTTGCGCAGGTGCGCCGTCTTGAGGATGCGCGCATTTTCACTGAACACGCGCGTGCCCAGACGGCGCCCGATCGAGTAGTTCACCGCGTCGCCGAGAATCGCTGCGACGACCAGCACCACCCACAACAGCGGAATGTTCATGCCGCCCGTCGACGCCGCCAGCGCGCCGGCGGCGAACAAGAGCGAATCGCCGGGTAGAAAAGGCGTGACGACCAGGCCGGTCTCGCAGAACACGATCGCGAACAACACGCCGTAAATCCACGGCCCGTAGTTCAGCATCAGCTCGGCGAGATATTTGTCGGTGTGCAGCAGGAAGTCGATCATGAAGATTGTCCGTGAATTACGCCGTGCCGAACTGCCGATCGCCGGCGTCGCCGAGGCCGGGCACGATGTAGCCGATGTCGTTCAGCCGCTCATCGAGCGCCGCCAGATAAATCGGCACGTCCGGATGCGCATCGCTCAGCCGTTTGACGCCTTCCGGCGCACCGATCAGCCCGACGAATTTGATGTGCTTCGCGCCCCAGCGCTTGAGGATGTCCACCGTGGCCGCGGCGCTGCCGCCCGTCGCCAGCATCGGATCCAGCACCAGGCACACCTGCACCGTCGGGTTCACCGGCAGCTTGTTGTAGTACTCCACCGGGCGCAGCGTGCGCTCGTCGCGGTACAGGCCGATGTGCCACACCTCGGCGCTCGGCAGCATCTCCAGCGCACCATCGACCATGCCGAGGCCGGCGCGCAGCACCGGAATCAGCCCGACGCGGTTCTGCACGTGTCGGCCGACCATATCGCCCATCGGTGTGGCGATCGGCACGTCGACGAGCGGCAGATCCGCCGTCGCATCGAGAGTGAGCATCGTCGAGATTTCGCGCACTACCTCGCGAAATTTCTTCGGCTCGGTTTCCTTACGTCGCAGGATCGTAAGCTTGTGCTGTGCGAGAGGATGAGAACAAATATGAAGCTGTGGAACCACGCCCGCCATTGTACCGGGTGCGTTCATCGTTGAACGATCCGGGCCGCCCGCCGCTGCCTGGCGGACTGCACGCCGCGCCACGCGAACTGCGCGAAGTTCAAGACGTAGGTCGCCAAGGCCACGGCCATCACCAGCATCGTGATGTGCTCGGACGCGCCGCCCAGCCACGCACCGAGAAACGCCAGGTGAAACAGCAGTGAAATGCCGTTCACCAGGTCCTCCCAGAAAAACTCCGGCGCTAGAAAATATTTCCCGTAGACGTCCTTCTCCCACAGCATGCCGGTCACGGTGATGAAGATCATCAGCGCTACCTTCACCAGCGAGGCGGCATGCGCCACGATGTAGCCGTCGCCGTACATGAGATAGCGCACCACCAGCACGACACTGACGAGAAACGCCAGAAACTGCAGCGGCGCGGTGATCGCCTGCACGATCGTCCAGCGACTGGCCTGTCGACGGAGGAGCTGTTCGGGGGTGTAAGACATAGGAGAGGGAAGAGGGAAGAGGGAAGAGAAGAGAGGAGAGAGAAGAGAGGAGAGAGAAGAGAGGAGAGAGGGGAGAGGGGATTATTCGAGAATTTCGCGGTCGGGATAGTTGGGTGAGATCAGTTTGGCGCCGAACGATTCGCGGTTCCATCGCAGCGTGCGCACGTCGAGCGGCGGCAATCGTTCGACTGCGCCCGTCGACGGATCGACGCGGATGCGCCACGCGCGCGCGAGCACGGCATGAATATGGCAGATGTGTCGCCCTTTCGCCAGCCCGGACACATGGTCGACGTCCCAGTGCACCAGCGCACAGCCGTCGATCACGCGCAGCCCGCGCGCAGCGAATTGCCCGGCCTGCTCCGCCTTCATGATGGAGTACTGCGTCCACACCGTGTCGATGCCGGCGGCCAGCACATCCTCGAGCACGCGCGGGGCGTCTCGCACGTCGATCGACAACACGGCGCAGTCGACGTGCGCCTGAATTTCCCGCAGCGAGCGATAGCACCGTTCGCCGGCGACGCCGACCGGGTCGTCGAACGGATCCACGACGTACACCGTCGCCCCCCAGCGCCGCAGCATCTCGACGATCTTGAACGCCTCGTACGGCGGCTTGCGCATGCCCCAGAAAAGCGCATCGTCGCCGTGCTGCGCGCCCGGCGCGCCCCAGTCTTTGCGGCCGGCGACTACCGCGTACGTCATGTCCGTGCGCAGCCCGTCGCGAATCTCGACGCCGTGCGCGCGACGAATATTTTCTTCACGCTTCATGATCACGCTTCATGATGATCCCGCGGAAAACGCGGCGCAGGCTGCGGCCGCGACGACGGCCGCCCCCGCAGTCCGTAGCGGCGGAATCGGTCGATCGTGCGATCGCAGCCTGCGCTGTGCGGCGCCGTTCGATCAGCGCTGCGAATTCTTCGACGCCTTGCGCGCATCCCGGCGCGACTCGTCGATGGCGTCGCGGTCGGTCACCCAGAACATGATGAACAAGCCGAACGAGCCCAGCATCAGCAGGCCCAGGCAGAGAATGGTTTCAGTACCGAACATCGTTATCCTCCGGGGATGTCGGTCAGACCGACGAACACGGATGCATGCTGCTGCCGCGCGCGCGCGTCCTCGACGGACACCGTGCGTCGCCGCAGCATCACCAGGAGCAGTGCGGCGGTGATCACCGTCAGCACCAGCTCGATCGAGTAGAAAGTCGTGTAGCCCGTCGTCACGTTCGCGCTCGCCCGCATGGCGGCGTCGCGCGTCAGCCCGCCGATCAGCGTGCCGATGCCCGTCGCCGTGGTTTGCACCAGTCCCCACAAACCGACGTACAAGCCGGCGGTCTGCGTATCGGCGAGCACCATCACGATCGACAGCGTCCCGATCAGGAACAGGCCGTTGGCGAAGCCGATGATGGCGGCGCCCGCAGCGAACATCGGCACCGAGCGATGTATGCCGGTCGAGATGATCAGGCCGAAGCCGATCAGCCCGGCGACGCACGCTGCCAGCGCCATGACAAGCGGCGAGGCCAGTCGCCGATACGCCGCCATGGCCGTCAGCATCGCCGCCAGCATGCCGACGCCGAGCACCGCCGTCAGCCGCGTCGTCTCATTGACGCCCATGCCCAGCACCTGTCCGCCGTACGGTTCAAGCAGCACGTCCTGGCCAGTGATGGCGAACGTGCCCAGGAACACGACGAGGAAGAACAGTCGGTTGCGGCCGTCGGCCAGCACCGCGCGCAGCCGCGACAGATTGTTTTCGTCGCTGCCGTCGATCATGCCGGCTGGATCTTGTTTCCAGATCGCGGCGATCGCCAGCAGCACGAAGATCACCGACGACGACTGCAGCACCTGCACGAGCTTGAACGGGCTGTAGTCCTCGAGCCACCAGCCGATCACCAGCGAACTGACGATCTGGCCGATGATCAGCGCCACCCACAGGAACGCCACGCCGTTGTGGCGATCCTTCTGCGGAATGATGTCCGTCACCAGGGCCAGATACCCAGTCTGCGCGATGTGCACACCGATGGCATACACGAGGAAGATGAACGTCGAAAAGAGCATGCCCACCGCGAACGGCGTGCTGCCCTGCCCGATCGTCGACGAGCGGCTCAGGAAGAGCAGCGCGAACGGAGCAGCGCTCAGTCCGGAGAAAACCATCATCGTCCCGAACCAGATGTACGGGAATCGCCGGTAGCCGAATTTCTGCTTCTTCGTGTCCGAGCGCGCACCGAGCAGCACGCGAATCGGGGCCACGAACAAGCTCAGGCTCAGCAGCCAGCCGACCACCGTCGCCGGGATGCCTTCTTCCGTGATCAGCACCCGGTTCAACGTGCCGGTGAACACCACCACGCTGAATCCGAGCCCGAATTGGAACAGGCTGAGGCGAAGGAGACGAGGATTGACGGTCATAGAGATTCTTCCGAACGGCGCGTCCGGTGCGGGGCGTTCTTTCGAGCGCCCCGCACAAACGAGCGTGCTACTTGGTTCCCGCCGGAACCATCGACACCGGAATCGGCAGATCGACCAGCGGCTTCAGCAGCGGCTGCGCCACTTCCGAGACCTTCGGCGCATTGCCGCTGGCCCCCGGCGGCACCACGTTGCCGCGATGACACATGTAGCAGTTCGGCTGCGCCGTGTTCACCGTCCCCATCTGCGGGAACCAGTTCACGGCGAGGTCCTGCACCATGCCCATCATGTGGCGCGCCTGCGCCTTCGGCCACTTGAACGCGCCGTTCTCCAGCACGTACGACGGGAAGTACCCGCCGTAATGGCAGAAGTCACAGCCCACCGCCAGCGAGGTGTTCACGTGATACATCGCATTCTGGTTGCGCTCCACGTCCGCCAGGCCCACCGTGTCCTTCCGCGTGATCGTCTTGGCCGTCACCTGGAAGTAGTTCACGTTGCTCTGTGCGTCGACGCGCGTTTCGAGATAGCGCTGATCCACCAGGTTGTAGTCGTACGGCAGGCCACCGCCGCCGATGCCGAACTGCTCCGGCTTCTCCAGCTTGAGCGCGTTGTTCCAACCGGCCGCCTGGCCGTAGTGGCACGTCGCGCACGTCAGCTGATACGCCGGCTGGCCTTCCGGCTTCGGCAGCTTGCCCACCCACTTGTTCTGCGTCTCGAACTGCATCACCAGCATGTTGCGGGCGATCACCTTCTTCGGGTTCTCGTCACTCGAGAAGTCCTTCAGATTGTGGCAGTACTCGCAGCTCTGGCCGACGCCCGGCACCACGTACGCGCTCATATACCCGAAGATGTTGGCCGTCTTCGAATAATCCGCGCCGAGATACTGGTTGATCACCTTGACGTTGACCGTGTTCGGGTTGTTCTTGACCCACTCGTTGTAGGCGGTGACCGCCTCCGCGCTCGGGGCCGTCGGCGTCTTCTTCTGCACCGCCAGGTACGCGCTGTAGTCGACCTGCTGCACGCCCGCATAGTTGTATGCGAATTCGGCGCGCACCGGTGCGATCGACTTGTCATCGACGATGTTCCATTTGTTCCAGAAGCTCAGGAACACCGTCAAACCCAGCACGAGGATCGCACCCGCCACGATGCCGATCAGCTCACCACGCAGGATGCGCTTCTGCTTCTCGTCGTAGACGGCGATCGATCCGGCGACTGCGGGATCGACTGGTCGTTGTGTACTCATGATTGCCTCCAGTTACGGCATCACCGCCGGGCATGCCATCTGCGCACCCGGCACGATGCCGGCGCGGCACGCCCACAGGAACCAGTTCGGTTCGAACCAGCCGCTCATCAGAACGCCGATCGCGCCGAACACCACCGTCAGCACGCCGAACGCCATCGACCAGGTGTGGATGCTCGTCGCCGTGGCGTTGAAGCCCATCACCCAGCGCCAGAACAGCTGCGCGCGCTGCGTGCCTTCGCTCGAGGTCTCGATTTCATCGAGCTCGCGATGCGCGTTCAGATGCAGCACGCCCAGGATCGTCGCGCCGTGCATGGCCAGCAGCACCGTGCTTCCCAGCAGGAAGAAGATCGCCACCATGTGGAACGGGTTGTAGAAGAAGTTGCCGTACTTGATGCTGAAGTAGTTCGCCCAGTCCAGCTGCGCCTTCAACCCGTGCCCCGGCGCGTCGTTCCACGTCCCCACCATGATCGGGTGGATGATGTAGATCGCCGAGAACAGGAAGATCGCCGACGACCACGCCACCGCCACCATCGGGCGCAGCTTGTGCGCCAGCGCGCGATCCCACACGCGGATCAGCCAGCAATACACGGTGGTCGTCAGGAAGAACGTGGCGATCTGCCAGTAGCCGCCCTTCTCGAGCGGCGCCAGCACCAGCCCATACTCCGCCGAAGGCGGATACACGGCCAGCACCCAGAATTCACGGAAGAAGCGCAGCGGGTTGAATCCCACCTGCACGCCGTATCCGATGAGGATCGTGAACACACTCGCGGCGAAGCTCAGCACCGCCAGCACGCCCCACGTCCCGATGTAGATCGGGCCGAACTGCGTGTCGACGAACCCTTCCAGAAAGCGCGCGAATATCTTCGTTTCGATGTGCCAGCGATTGGCACTGGAATGCTTTTGCGTTTCAGTGGTCATGGCTACATCCCCGGCTTGAACGTGTACACATCCCAGAACGGGAACTGGTTCCAGAATTTCCAGAACGCGCTCCAGTCCTGGACGACCGTGCCCGACAGCACGATGCACAGGTTGCCCAGCAGCACGCAGAACACCGCGAAGTACAGCGCCAGTCGATGCACGCCCACTTCACCGATGCTGTAGCCGAAAAAGTCCCAGTAGAAGGTGTTGATGTTGTCTTCGCCGACACCTTCGGACTTCTTGCCCGCGCCGCTCAAAATCGTCGCCCCGTGCAGTCCCAGAATGAACGCGCTGCCGAACAGCAGCGCCGCGCCCAGCGCGTGGAACGGGTTGTAGAAGAAGTTCCAGAACCGGTAGCCGAAGGACGCCAGCCAGTCCAGGTGCGACAACACCCCCAGCGAGAATCCCTCCGACCAGTGCCCCAGCAGCACCGGCCGCACGATCTGGATCGTCACCCACGACGACACCACCGCGCCGAACGCCACCGGCACCTGATAGCCCATCTTCAGCGTCCGCGCGACATCGACCTGGCGCATCATCCACGAGATGAACGTCATCGTCGCGCAGAACATGATGATCAGCCACCACATCCCCTTGTCCGGATCCAACGTCAGCCGCAGGCCGATTTCAGGGACGGGCACGTCCACCGAACCGCGAATGACGCTGATGACCGGATTGCCGTTCTTCGCACCGTCCTCGAGCACGACCTTGTAGATCCACGACAGTGAACCCAGCAGCCCGAAGAAAAGTGCCGCGACGCCCCACAGCCCCAGATACACGCGCCCGATCCACAGGCGAAATACGCCCAGGCCGAGCAACGGAATCGGCTGCACGTCAGAGGCTTCTTCGCGATATTTCGCTTCGAATGCAAGCATTGGAATGCCTCCCGATTGCAGTACGCACGATCAGCCCTTTTTCAGGGAAGATCGCCGCACCAATGATTCGAAGGGCGATGGCTACGGGCAGCGCTTGCAAGAGCTCGACGCGGACAACACCATGATTGGAATGCGACGCAAGGCACGCGAACTGAGAGAAAGAGAAATAAAAATTAAAAATAACTCTTTGGCCGAAGCCACCTCTCGTCGTCTTCCACA